>JABDIW010000218.1 GCA_013003515.1 Acidimicrobiia bacterium | reverse complement strand
GTCTCGGCCTGGGCATGATGATCGGTATCACCATCTGGTCACTGCGGGTCTCGGACAACCAGTTCACTGCCTTCTTCACGATGGTGGCCACCTCGCGGCGCTTGATGGTCCTGGAACGTGACGAGGTGTGGGGACGCACAAAACGCACCCTCGGCAGCTACGACCGCGCCGAGGTCGCAATCGGGGCACATCGGCAGGCCTGGTTTGGAGGCACACTCGACGTGACCATCGACGGCACCACCCATCGACTTCGGTTCTCCCCTGGCTAGCGCTTGGGAGACTTCGTCGCTGCGATCAGCCGCTGAGGTCGGTTGCCGGATCCCACACGTCGGTGCGGGCGACTCGAACCGCCAGGCCGGAGTGGGTGATGACGCGGACCCCCGGTTCGGCGTCGGGCACGAAACTCATGTTGATCTCACGGGTGACTCCACCGAAGTCGACCTCGGCGATCGGAACCACGCCAGTTCGGTCCACCGAAACCACAACGCCAGGGACGGCCACGCACACTTCACACCACCACATCGACCGCGGTGAGCAGCACATCCTGAGCGTGCGGGTCGTCGATGCCCGTGGTGACGTCGATCACCAGCTCTGCACCCTCCAGAAGCGATCCATGGGTTGCCCGCTGGAAGGCCTCGGTCAGCACCTCGGGCGACAGGTGGGACATCGCCCCCAACGTCACATGAACGCCGGCCACACCGGTGGCACCCTCGGCGAGCGCCGCGTCCTTCGCCTTGCGCACCAGGTCATCGACGAGCGAGCGCTCATGCATGGGCACTCTCCAACAGCGATGCCAGCTCCTCTACGACGGTGCCAACCGACTCGGCGACCGAAGGGCTCATGTCACTTCCCGGAGCGAAACGGGATCCTTCGATGCCGAACACGATCAACGATGGAGGGAGCCGGTCGAGTGTTCGTGCCAACTCAACGGCTTCTCCGATCCCAAACAGGTGCGTCGACCGCGACGCCAGCATCGTCGGAAGCGGCCCGTCGCCGACGTCGATCCGGTGGATCGTTCCGACCGGGCTCCCCGACGACACCGCATCCACCAGGATCACGCTGGACAGCCCCTGCCATGCGTCGATCATCTCGAGAGGGTCGCCGTCGCTGCGCATCAGCAGCGCAGCCGACCCCTTGCCGGCGAGAGCGTCGATGACCGCAAGCCCAGCCCGATCATCTCCACGAATCTCGTTGCCGACCCCGATGACGAGGTCAACCACGGTCGATCTCCAGCTTGAGGAAGTGAGTGGCGCACGAGATGCACGGGTCGTAGTTGCGAATCGACTGCTCGAGACGCCACGACAGGTCGTCGTCGGGTAGGTCCAGGTTGTCCTCGAGAACCACGCGGAGATCGTTCTCGATGATCAGCTGGTTCTGTGCCGTGGGCGGTGCGATCTGCGCGGTCACGATCGAGCCGTCGTCGGCGATCTCGTATCGGTGATAGAGCATTCCCCGCGGGGCCTCCGTGGCGCCATGGCCGACTGCCGCCTTCGGCTCCACAGGTACGGACGCCGGCCCACCTGGCTCGTAGGCATCGATGATCCGGAGAGCCTCGTCGCAGGCGTAGACCATCTCGACGGCCCGCACGATGATCGACTTGAACGGGTTGAGGACGACCTCACCGAGGCCGACGTTGGCCGCCGCCTTCTTCGCCGAGTCGGTCAACTTCTCGTAGTTGAGGGCGTAGCGCGCCATCGGGCCGACGTGATAGGCGCCCCGCTCCTTCACCCGTGATTGCAGGGCATTCGATCGCTCGACGTGCTCCTCTGTGAACACGTCGTTGAACCCGCTCGCAGGGATGTCGATGCCCTTGTTCGAGACGATGTTCCCCTCGCTGAACGGGTACTCGTCGGGGTGGCACACCGAGACGAACTCGTAGTCGATCTCGACATCGGGATAGTCGAAGCCGGCGACCACCTCGACGGTGTTCAACGCCGCCTCCCGCGCCCACTCCAGCTTGCCGGCCAACGCATCGAGATCGCTCTTGGCCGGCAGCTTGTAGAAGCCGCCGACCTTGACATTGATCGGGTGGATCTCGCGGCCTCCGACCAGGGTCACGATGTCGTTGCCGACCTTCTTCAGCTGCAGGCCTTGTTCGACCAGCTCGCGGTGGTCGGCAGCCATGTGCACCGCCGACTCGTACCCGAGGAAGTCGGGAGCATGAAGCAGGTAGATGTGGAGTCCGTGTGACTCGATCCACTCGCCGCAGTAGATGAGTCGGCGCAGCTCGCGTAGCTGACCGTCAACGGTCACCCCGCAGGCGTCCTCCATGGCGTGCACCGAGCTCATTTGATAGGCGATGGGGCAGATCCCGCAGATACGAGCGGTGATGTCAGGTGCTTCGGTGAACTGGCGACCGACCATGAACGCCTCGTAGAACCGGGGCGGCTCGAAGATGCCGAACTCGACTTCCTCCACAACGCCGTCGCGCACCATCACCTTCATCGAGCCCTCACCCTCGACGCGTGCCAGGTAGTCGACCTCGACTCGCCGTACCTCGCTCACACCGGGCTCCTCTCTTCCCACCGGTCGGACTCTTCGCGGAACGCCCCTGACCAGGCGTTGAAGCTGCGGAACGCTTCGGATATCCGATTCGCCGGGATGCCCAGGGCGTGCCACTGGTCGGCGAGTGCCGCCGTGTTAGGGCTCTCCATGGGCCCGAAGCAGCCGAAACACCCACGGTCATAGGCAGGGCACAGCCCGTTGCACCCGGCCTGGGTGACGGGTCCCAGGCAGGGGGTTCCTTTCACCATCACACACGGCGTGCCACGGCGCTTGCACTCGACGCACACCGAATACGTCGGGATAGTGGGCTTGCGGCCCTGCAGGTAGGCCGCGATGACCTCGACCAGCTGGCCCTTGTCGATCGGGCAGCCACGCAGTTCCAGGTCCACGTCGACGTGATCCGAGATCGGCGTCGAAGTCTCGAGGGTCTCGATGTACTGGGGGTTGGCGTAGACGATGTTGACGAAGTCGTCGACGTCCTTCCAGTTGCGCAGCGCCTGGATTCCCCCGGCGGTGGCGCAGGCACCGATCGTGATCAGCACCCCGGCGGCACGGCGGATGTCGTGGATTCGCTCCTCATCGTGGGGAGTCGTGATGGACCCTTCCACCAGCACCACGTCGTACGGTCCAGGGAGCACCTCACGGGAGGCCTCGGGGAAGTTGGCGATCTGGATGGCGCCGGCAACCGCGAGGAGCTCGTCCTCGCAGTCGAGCAGTGACAGCTGACACCCGTCGCAGGAGGCGAACTTGTAGACGGCAAGCGTGGGTTGACGCTCCTCCAGTGGCCTCACGTCACACCCCCCGGATCCGGAACAGCTCGGCGACGGTGTCGTAGCGGAAGACGGGACCCTCGCGACAGACGAAGTGCGAGCCCCACTGACAGTGCCCACAGAGACCCACGCCGCACTGCATGTTGCGCTCCATCGTCACGTAGACCTTGTCCATCGGGACATCGTCCTCACGCAGCGCCCGCGCCGTGAAGCGCATCATGACCTCCGGGCCACAGACGAACGCTGTGACCTTCGACGAGTCCCACGGCGCCCTCGGAATCATGTTGGTGACGACGCCCACCGGCCCGTGCCAGCCGCGGTCGGCGGTGTCGACCGTGACATTCACGTCGATGTCGAAACGGCTACCCCACTCGCGCAGCTCTTCGGCGAACACGATGTCCTTGGGCGTGCGGGCGCCGACGAGGATGACCACCGCCCCGAAGCGGTCGCGCCGGTTGAGAACCCGGTAGACGATCGAGCGCAGCGGGGCGAGGCCGATGCCACCCCCGATGATGGCGACGTCGCCGCCTTCCGCCTGGTCGATGGGCCAACCGACCCCGAAGGGGCCTCGAATCCCCAGCACATCCCCGGGGTGAGAGGCGATGATCGCCTTCGAGACTGCGCCGACACCGCGCACCGTCTGGGAGATGCGGTCGTGGCGATCGGGATCGCTCGAGATCGAGATCGGGATCTCGCCGACCCCGTGCTTGTAGACCATCGTGATCTGCCCGGGCTCGAAGTGATAGGGCTCGGCAGGCTCCACCTCCAGGGTGATGGTGTCGTGCGTCTCGCGGTTGACGGCACGGACCACGCACGGCATCGGGTCGAGCAGTTGCGGTATCGAGAGCTCAGTCGCCGTTGCCATAGAGATCCATCAGTCGCATCCGGGTGGCCTGGAGGCGGCTCACCATCACCTTGCCGAACCGGGTCATCAGCTGGAACCCGAGCTCATGGTCGCTGTCTTTGACCGCCCGAAGCTGCTCGGCATCGAACACCAGGGCTGTCACGTCGGTCACCGCCCGGGCATCGAATGTCCATCGATGCGGCGGGTACAACCAGGACCAGCCGAGGACGTCGCCGTCATGAACGGTTTGCACGGTGCGAGGGTCGCGACCCTGCATCGGCAGCTCGAGAGCGACGTCACCCGACAGGACGACGAGGCAACGGAGGGCGTCATCGCCTTCCCGGAAGATGTATGTGCCCTTCTCGACCTCGATCTCCTTGGCGAGGGCAGCCAGCACCTCCAGATGCCGACGTTTCAGGCCCGAGAAGAACTTCAGGTCCTTGATCTGGGCCATGGTGTTGCTCACGACGCCTCCTCCGATCGAGCCTCGGCGAGCATCGCCGTTGCCTCGGCCGTGATGTCGATGCCAACCGGGCACCAGGTGATGCATCGCCCGCATCCAACGCACCCCGAGGACCCGAACTGGTCCCACCAGGTGGAGAGCTTGTGGGTGATCCACTGCCGATAGCGCGATGCGGCGGAAGTGCGCAGCGACCCGCCATGGATGTAGGAGAACTCGAGCCCGAAGCAGCTGTCCCATCGACGGGTCCTGGTCGCAACCGCACCATCGAGCGAGAGCGAGTCATCGATGCCGGCGCAGAAACAGGTGGGACAGGCCATCGTGCAGTTGGCGCACGTGAGACAGCGAGCAGCGATCTCGTCCCAACGCTCTGACTGCGCCTGCGCAGTGAGCGCGGCCCGCAGACCATCGGTGTCGAGCGTGCGACCCATGCGTGCGGCAGCGTCGGCGACAACCTGTTCGGCAGCGGCGATGACGTCGGTCTCGGCTTCAGCGGCCCCGAGGGCAGCCAGGACCTCTTCCCCGGCATCGGAGCCAGCGCGAACCACGAAGCGATGTTCATCGTCGAGGATCTCGGAAACGACGAGGTCGGCGCCTTCGACGGCACCTGGGCCTGTTCCCATCGACGCGCAGAAGCAGGTGCCACCAGGTTCGTAGCACTCGACCTCGACGATGAACGCATCAGTGCGGCGGCTGCGATACACGTCGTCGGAGAAGCCGGAGTCCAGGAAGACCTTGTCCTGAATCGAGATCGCTGCCATCTCACAGGGACGAACGCCGAAGAAGGCGTAGCGGGGGGGCGGTGCGAGGTCGAGCGGCGTCATTCCGCCGTCTCCCTGCCATACAACGACCTCCGGGGGGTGGAGGAAGCGTTTCCAGGAGTGGGGGCCCACCGCGTAGCCGAAGAGAGCGTCGTCTTCACGACGAGTCAGGCGATAGGTCCCGGCATCCTGGACTTCCGTCCACCCCACCGGGAGGTCTTGCGAAGAGGAGATGGGCCCATGCGAGATGGTGCCATCCGAGAGGGTCGGTGCGATGACTGTGAAGCCGCTATCCCCGAGTTGAGCGATCAGGCGATCAATGCCCTCTCGATCGAGTTCGACGACTGGCCTCACCATCTCTGGACCTCTCCTCGACTCCGCCAAGGTACGGAGGGGGCGAAGGAGCCGTTAGGGACCTTCGATGGTTGCAAGCTGCCGATGTACCGAGGACGACGCCGAGCGTGCCCAGGCACTATTGCCCTGAGGCGAGCCCAGGAGATCGACCATGCAGATACCAAGGACGCGCACGTGGGGCATCGGACTGGCGGCCGTGACAGCCGTAGTCAGCGGGATCGCCGTCTACACCAACGGCTTCGGAGTGCGGGCGTGGCGCGAGGCCGGGATCAGCAGCGCCACCTACACCACCGCGAAGAACCTGGTTGCGGCCGGCATCGTCCTCGTCATTGCCGTCGTCGTCACTCGCTCCCGGGCATCGTCCCGGCAGTCCGGGCCGATCTCGCGTAGTGATTGGGTCGCTCTTTTCGTCATCGGCGTGATCGGCGGCAGCACTCCGTTCCTCATGTTCTTCGAAGGCCTGTCACGGGCGTCCACCGGGCAGGCTGCGTTCATCCACAAGACGCTGGTCATCTGGGTGGCGCTCCTCGCGGTTCCGCTGCTCGGCGAGAAGATCAAGGCCCCTCACGTTGCCGCCATCGCCCTGCTGGCCGCCGGCCAGTTCATGCTGATCGGCGGAATCGCCGACATCACCTGGGGCACCGGCGAGTGGCTGATTCTCGGGGCGACCCTGCTGTGGTCCATCGAGGTGATCGTGGCCAAGCGTGTCCTGAAGCGGGTGCCGTCTTCGAAGGCGGCGGCGGCCCGACTTGGGCTTGGCGCCGTCGTACTCGTCGGATACGGGCTGGTGACCGGCGCCTTCTCCGGTCTTGCCACCCTTGGCGCGGCCGAGTGGGCCTGGATCGCCCCCACGGCTCTGACCCTGTCGCTGTACGTGACCTCCTGGTACGGAGCGCTCGAGCGGGCACCGGCGGTCGACGTCACTGCCGTGCTCGTGTTCGGCGCCGTGATCACCGCCCTACTGCGTACCGGCATCGACGGTGCTGCTCTGCCGTCGGCGGCTGGCCTCGGCCTGGTCACCGCCGGCGCCGCGCTGGCCATCGCCACCGCGCTGCGGTCCCGTCGCCCCATCATCACATGACGGGCGGAGCCGTCCCCGGGACGGACGGGGTTCAGCGTTTCGCCCGGTTCGCATTCCCACCCAACCAGCTGGGGTACTGCGGGCCGGATGACGCCCGCGCCGTCCTCGAATACACGGCGGCGGGTGTCACCGACCCCGGGCTCGTCGAGATCGCCCAGGCTTTCGAGGGCGCCTGGCCCTATCTGGAGCTGATTGCACACAGCAACGGGATTCCCGACCCACTCGACGACCGTGTCGTCAGCGCGTACTGGTTGGGGAACGATCTGCTCGCCGCGGTTCCTGCCCCGGTGCTGGCCCGCCACATCGCAGACCGTTTCGGCGAGCGAACCACGCTCGATGGTCGGGAGGCCTTCGATGCCGCGGTGGCGACGCTGCCGGCGCCACATCACAACTTCCATGTGCTCTCCGTCTATCCCTGGGTGGGTCTGTTGCGCAGCGGTATGCCCGAAGAGCCGCTGCGCATCCTCGACCAGTGCCGAATCCGCTGGGGCACCGTGATGGCGGTCGATGGAGCCACCGTCGTCGTCGAAACGCCGCGGCTCGTCTGGGACGGGAACCGGCTCGATCTGGGACCCGCATTGCCCGAGGTCGCCCGGGTCGCCGAGGACGGATACCGCCTGGCACCGACGCTGGGGTCGGGCGACATCGTTGCGCTCCACTGGGACTGGGTGTGCGACGTCATCGACGGCACCGTCGCCCGCCAACTGCAGCGGCTGACGGCGGCCCAGCTCGACGCCACCAACCGCTCATTGCTCGCTGCCTGAGTTGTCGGCGGCTCCTGCCGCGTCGTAGCGTCACGGACAGGAGGTGTCGTGATGGGCGAGATGGTGCAGTTTCAGTCGAACGGCAAGGAGGCGTCGGGGTACCTGGCGGTCCCCGAGAGCGGATCGGGCCCCGGTCTGATCGTGATCCAGGAGTGGTGGGGGCTGGTCCCCCACATCAAAGGGGTCGCCGACCGCTTCGCAGCCGAGGGCTTCGTGACGCTGGCTCCCGACCTGTACGACGGCGAGACGGTCGCCGAGCCGGACGAGGCCGGCAAGTTGATGATGGCCCTCGAGATCGACAAGGCGGGCAAGCACATGGGCGGTGCCATCGACTACCTGATGACGAG
>JABDIW010000192.1 GCA_013003515.1 Acidimicrobiia bacterium | reverse complement strand
TCCACGGATCGTGGACCTGCATGCCCGCATGTGCTGTTGATCAGTCGTCGGCGAGCCGGGCGGGGAAGCCGCCCTTGGCGATCGGGCCCCAGTCGTCGATGGTGACCCGGATGAGGACTTTGCCCTGATTGACCATCGCTTCGCGGTACTCGTCCCAGTCGGGGTGCTCCCCGGCAATTGTGCGGAAGTACTCGACAAGCGGCTCGATGGCATCGGGCAGGTCGAGGATCTCGGCTCGTCCGTGCAGCTGCTGCCACTCGCCCCCGAAGTCGTCGGACAGCACCAGCACGGACACCGAATCGCGAGAGCGCGCGTTGACGACCTTGGCACGCTCCGGATAGCTGGAGATCACGACGCGGCCGCTGTCATCCAGTCCCATGGTGACCGGGGATTGCTGGGTCCGACCGTCGGACCGCATCGTGGTCAGGATCCCGTTGTGACGGGGTCTGACGAAGTCGAGCATCTCGGCACGGCCCACGTACCGATTGGTGGCGATGCTGCGAGCCATGGGGCGACTCTAGGGACGAGGCAGCGTTCGGCACCGGGGGCAAAGAATACGGACTCGCCGTCGGGCGAGTCCGGTGGGCCCACCTGGATTTGAACCAGGGACCTCATCCTTATCAGGGATGCGCTCTAACCAGGCTGAGCTATGGGCCCGAAGGGCCGGGAGTGTACCACTGGCAGATTGGGCGCATTCGGGGATCGCCATGGCAACGCCTGGCTCGTTCTTCAGAGTCTTGTTCGGTCTTGGATCGTCACTCGATGGTGTCCTCGCTGGCGCTCGGGTGGGACTTCGTAGACTGCTCCGGTGTCCGAACGTCTTCTCAGCCCTCGCTTCGTCATGGTGTGGTTCGCCAACCTGTTTTCAGGTGTGGCGTGGGCGCTCATGGTGCATCTCCCCGGCTTCATCGACGACCTCGGGGCTACGGAGTCCTACGTCGGGTTTGCGATCGGCATCGCCTCTGTGTCGGCCATCGCGGTTCGCCCCTGGATCGGTTCGGGCATGGACCGCCGCGGCCGCCGACCGATCATCCTGTTCGGCAACGCGGTCCAGGTGGGAGCGACGCTGCTGTATCTGACGGTCGGGGCTCTCGGGCCCTGGCTGCTGGTGGTTCGCCTCATCCATGGCGTCGCCATCGGAACGATGTTCACTGCGCTGTCTACCTACGGAGCCGACCTCGTTCCGGCGGCCAAGCGCACCCAGGGTCTGGCTCTGTTCGGAGTGTCGGGGATGCTTCCCGTTGCCCTGGGCGGGCTCATCGGCGACCTGGTCCTCCGCAATGACAACTGGGACGCCTTCTTCTTCACCGCCTTCGGCTTCGCCGTGGTCGCTGCAGTTCTATCGCTCGGTCTCCCCGAGGTCGTCAAGCACGGTGACGACCACCGTCCGGCGGGTTTCTTCAAGTCGATGGCGCGGCTCCACCTCAGGCCGATCTGGCTGATCACCCTCGTGTTCGGCACCGGTCTCGCCGCCTACTTCACGTTCCTGCGCACCTTCGTCGACGAATCGGGGCTCGGGTCGGTCGGCCTGTTCTTCGCTTGTTACGCAGGCATCGCCATTGCCCTCCGTGTCACTGTTGGCTGGCTCCCCGACCGGCTCGGAGACAAGGTCGTTCTCGCCCCTGCTCTCCTGGCGGTCTCCCTTGGCCTGGCGATTCTGTCCATTGCGTCTACCGACGCTCATGTCGCCATCGCCGGGCTGCTCGCCGGAACGGGTCACGGGTTCGCCTTCCCCATCCTCTACAGCCTCACGGTCACCCGCTCGAGACCCGCCGACCGGGGCTCGGGCATCGCCATCTACACGGCGCTCTTCGACGTCGGCGCGCTCATCGGTGGGCCACTGTGGGGATTCCTCATCGAGGGCATCGACTACTCCGGAATGTTCCTCACTGCGGCAGGCGTTGTGGTGGTCGGGAGCCTGGCCTTCTACATCATCGACAGACACCCGGAAAGCCGGGTTGCGGAGACAGCCGGAGTCGTCTGAACCGGTACACTGCCGTCGGCCCGGGGACGTAGCTCAGTCTGGCAGAGCACCTGGTTTGCAACCAGGGGGTCGTCGGTTCGAATCCGATCGTCTCCACGGAATTGAGAGAGGAATACCCATGCGCACCGCAGTGATCGTCGACGCCGTCCGGACTCCGACCGGGAGGCGAAATGGCAAGCTCAAGGACGTCCACCCGGTCGACCTGGCAGCAGAGGTCCTCAAGGCCATCGTCGAACGCAACGGTGTCGATCCCGCCACCGTCGATGACGTGATCATGGGGTGTGTCACCCAGACCGGTGAGCAGGGTGTCAACGTCGGCCGCAACGCACTGCTCGCAGCCGGGTTCCCTGAGTCGGTCACCGGGACCACCGTGGATCGCCAATGCGGTTCTTCCCAGCAGGCTGCCCACTTCGGCGCCCAGGGTGTCATGGCCGGCGCTTACGACATCGTGATCGCAGCCGGCGTCGAGTCGATGACGCGGGTGCCGATGGGCGCCAACATGCAACAGGGCCCCGGCATGCCCTTTGGGCCCGCCATGCTGGAGCGCTACTCCAATGGCCTGGTTCCCCAAGGGGTCTCGGCCGAGATGATCGCCGAGAAGTGGGGCATCCCCCGCGAAGAGCTCGACCAGCTCGCCTACGAGTCGCACATGAAGGCGACGCAGGCCACCGAGGAAGGCCGCTTCGACAACGAGGTCATCCCCGTGGAGGTCAAGACCGAAGAGGGCGCCGAGATGATGACCCGTGACGAGGGCATTCGGCCAACCACGACAACCGAGGTGCTCGCCGGGCTCAATCCGGCGTTCGACCCGGAGGGGGTCATCACTGCCGGCAACTCCTCACAGATCTCCGACGGCGCCGCTGCAGTTCTCATCATGTCCGAGGAGAAGGCCGCCGAGCTGGGCCTCAAGCCAAAGGCCAAGTTCACCGCCTTTGCTCTCGCCGGCGTCGACCCCGTGATGATGCTCACCGGTCCCATACCTGCCACCGAGAAGGTGCTCGACAAGGCCGGGCTCACCCTCGACGACATCGACCTGTTCGAGGTCAACGAGGCCTTCAGCTCGGTGATCGCGGCCTGGCTGCGTGAAACCGGTGCCGACAAGCAGAAGCTCAACGTTAACGGCGGCGCCATGGCGCTCGGTCACCCGCTGGGTGCATCGGGGGCCAAGCTGCTGACGACCCTCGTCCACGAGCTGGAACGCTCCGGCGGCCGGTACGGCCTGCAGACGATGTGTGAGGGCGGCGGCATGGCCAACGCCACGATCATCGAACGGATCGGGTGATCTGGCAGATCCTCGTCGGTGTCGCCATCTTCGTGGTGGTGTTCGCGTCTGCGCATTGGGTCATACGCGCCCTCGCCACACCCCCTCCGCCTGAGCCAAACCCCGAGGATCTCGAACAGGTAGACATCGCCTACTGGTGTTCGGTGTGCGGGATGCAGCTCACCGTCACTGCGGTGCCGGGCGAGACAAAGGCGCCCCGCCACTGCATGGAGGAGATGGATCCGGTCTAGCGGTAACTCATGGTCATGGCGAAGCCAAGACCGATGAGCAGCAGCCCGGTGAGCAGGATCGACTGGGTCGTCGTGCCGAACACGGGTGTGTAGTTCAACACGATCACCACCATGCCTGCCCCCATCAGAGCGAACAGGCTGACGATGTACCAGCGAGGGGACTCACCGACGCCACGGTTCCCGATGTACATGGCGATACCCCATCCGGCGGTCATCAGCAGGATCGAGGTCCACAGCACTCCGGTGGTGCGCCAGTCGAACAACTCGAACAGGTAAATCAGGAAGACGAGACCGCCGATACCCATCAAAACGAGAGAAACCGGCGTCAGCCACTCCGGTGGCTGGTTTTCGGCCAACTCCGCCTCGTACTCCGCCTTCACCTGGGCGGCAGGCTTGGGGCGGTGGGTGCCCTTTCTCTTCTTGCGGACCTTGGATTTCGGCATGAGGCAGGAGGGTAGCGGACAGTTGCCGAAGGCCCAATGTTGGTTACCCTCAGTTGCCGGTAGGAGGCCAGGTAGTGACGGACGAATCCGCAACAGAATCGACTGCGCTTCCCAGCGCCGTACGGGGAGGCGTTCTCCCCGTTGTTCTCAAAGTGGTGCGGGTCACGGGGTGGACGTCCATCACGGTTGGCCTGCTCATGCTTGGCTTTGTCGCCCATCAGCTGTGGGTGACCTCCTTCTTCGCCTCCCGAGCACAAGCCGGCCTCGAGACCGAGTTGATCGAACGGGCCGCCACCACCGAGATCGTCGAGCTTCCGTTCGTGCCCGGAGAAGGGGTCATCACCGATGGCGGCGATGGTCTCGAACCACCCACCATCATCCCGAGTGAATCCTCTGGAGCGATCCTGGCGTACGCACCTCCCCCCGCGGGCGAGCCTCTGGCGACCATCCGCATCCCGTCGATCAACGGGTATCAGTCGGACGACTCGCTGGAGTGGACGTTCGTCGAGGGTGTCAGGTTGACCCACCTCAAGTCTGGCGCCGGGCACATGCCGGACACTCCGCTTCCGGGGCTCCCCGGCAATGCGGTGATCTCGGGCCACCGGACCACCTATGGCGCTCCGTTCCACAACCTCGACGAGGTGCAGGTGGGCGACCAGATCTTCATCGATGACCCCGTCATCGGCACCCACGTCTACGAGGCTCGGTCGTGGAACGACTACGTCGCCGCCTATCCCGATGCCGCTTCCCGATCGGCTCAGCCGCTCGTCGACGGTGCCGGTGTGGTGGTTCACCGCAGCGCCCTGTGGGTCACCGAGTCGAACGAGGGCGCCTGGCTGACGCTGACCACCTGTCACCCGAAGTTCTCGTCCGCCGAGCGTCTCATCATCTTCGCCGAGCTCGTGGGTGGCCCCAACGCCGCCGTTATCCTCAGTCTCTCGTGATCAAAAGGCTGTTCAACGCCCTTCCCGGACCGCTTGCGGCCCGCATCCTCCAGTCGCTGGTGATCGTCGCCGTGCTGCTCACCGCCCTGTTCTTCTTCTATGAATGGCTGGGATCGACCTTCCTCGACACCGGGGGCGGTTTCGAGTGAAGGTCCTCGTCATCGACAACTACGATTCGTTCACCTTCAACCTCGTCCAGTACATCGGCGAATTGGGTGCCGACCCGGTGGTCTATCGCAACGATGAGCTGCCACCGGCGAAAGGTGCTGAGCTCAAGCCGGATCGGCTCGTGATCTCCCCCGGCCCAGGGCGTCCGGAAGCCGCCGGATTCTCCATCGAGTACGTCAAGACGTTGGGTCTCGAGGTGCCGACCCTCGGGGTGTGCCTGGGGCATCAGGCCATTGCGGTTGCCTTTGGGGGAGAGGTGGGCCGGGCACCCGAGCCTCGTCACGGCAAGACGTCTGACATCAACCACGACGGCGTGGGCTGGTTCGCCGGTCTCTCCAACCCCTTTGTCGCTACCAGGTATCACTCCCTCGCTGCCGTCGAGTTGCCCGATGTCCTGGTTCCAACCGCTCACAGCGAGGACGGCGTGGTGCAGGGGATCCGGCACCGCGAGCTGCCCATCGAGGGCGTCCAGTTCCACCCCGAGTCGGTCATGACCACCGAGGGCATGGCGTACCTCAAGAACTTCCTCGGCTAGCCGGCCAGGCTCACCCGGTCACCGTTCACGGTGACCATGCCGTCCTTCTCCAGAGCAACGACTGCCTCGTCCGCCCTGACGTCTATCTCGGTCACGTCGGACATGGGGAGGGGGCCATCGGCGAGATCGCGCAGGATGCGTGCCCGCACCTGACGCAGCGAGCCTTCGAACCGGGATTGGCGGGGAGGAGGCACGTACACCGTCGGGTCGACACACCACGCCTGCACCGGGCAATCGTGACAGCGCGGATTCCGGGGCCGGCAGGTCGTTGCCCCTAGGTCCATCACCGCCTGATTCCAGTCTCCGGCCGGTGCGTCACCCAGCTCGTCCATGGCCGCCTCGGTGAGTGGGGCTCCTTCCAGCGGAAGCCCTCGCCAGCGGCTGATGACGCGCTTGAGGTTGGTGTCGACGGCCGGCACCTGCTCTCCGAAGGCGATCGAGGCGACGGCCGCCGCGGTGTACGGACCGATGCCGGGGAGGGTCTGCAGCCCGGCCTCGTCGGTCGGCCACCCATCGGCGGCGATGACCCTGGCTGCATCGCGGAGCCGTTTCGCCCGGGAGTTGTACCCGAGGCCATGCCACATCTCGAGGACGTCGCCAAGGTCGGCAGCAGCGAGGCTGTCGACGCTGGGGAATCGACGGAGGAACGCCTCGAACTTCGGGATCACGCGATCCACCTGCGTCTGCTGCAGCATCACCTCGGACACCAGAACGGGGTATGGGTCGGTTGACCGGCGCCACGGAAGATCGCGGGATCGATCTCGGTACCAACCAAGTAACCGTTCTCTTCGGGCGTCCATGGCGGGCGAGCGTAGACATGACACGCGATCGAGCCCATCGGCGGCGGGGGCCCGGCCATTACGAGGTTGTCGTCAGGGAACGGTGGTCGTGGTCGTCGAGGTGGTCGTAGTTGTTGTCGACGTTGTCGTCGTGGTCGCCGGCGCAACGCCGAGTACGACCCCCACGACGCTGCCTTCGGGCAGGGTCCCTCCGGTTGGGTCCTGGCTGACCACCAGACCGACGTTGGCGGCGTCCTCGACGGTCCCGGTCACTTCCATCAGCAACCCGAGCCCCTCGAGGAAGGAGCGAGCTTCCTCCTCGGAGCGGCCAAGAACGGACGGGACGGCGATCTCACGGAGCTCCCCGAGACGAACGGTGATCGTCGAGCCTCGCTCCAGCTCGGTGAGAGCGGGCGGCTCCTGGAAGGCGATCAGGCCGTCGAGGCCCGAGTCGAGCGTGACTTCCTCTGTTGTGGCATCGACCACCAGCAACAGACCGAACGG
>JABDIW010000191.1 GCA_013003515.1 Acidimicrobiia bacterium | reverse complement strand
GTGCCGGGATGAGCGATCTCGGCTTCCTGCAGCCCCTCCTCGATGACCCGACCGTGGAGGAGATCATCGTGCTCGGTGGTCGCCGGACCTTCGTCGTGCGGAACGGGACCAAGACTCTCCTGCCCGGCGTCGTCGACACCCACACGGTGCGGCGTATCGCCGAGCGGCTCCTCGCAGGCACCGGCCGCAGACTCGACCTCGCCAGCCCCATCGTGTCGGCGCAGCTCGCTGACGGGAGCCGGGTCCACATCACCGGCCCGCCAGTCACCCACCCGGACCGTCTCAACATCCAGATCCGGAAGTTCGTTCTCACCGCCCAAACGCTCGACGAGTTGACGGATCGGGGAACCCTGAATCCCGCTGATGCACAGCGCCTCTCCGCGGCCGTTTCCCGCGACCAAACGATCGTCGTGGCCGGGGCACCGGGAGCAGGCAAGACCACGCTCATCAACTGCTTGCTCGCCGAGGTCCCTCCGCAACGGAGGGTTGTGACGTGTGAAGAGGTCTTCGAGATATCAGCCGACGTAGCGGACATGACGCAGATGCAGACCCGGGACGAGGGACTCGACGGGGGCGCTGCCATCACACTCCGGGACCTCGTCAGGGAGGCGCTTCGACAGAGACCGGACCGAATCGTGGTTGGTGAGGTCCGGGGACCCGAGGCACTCGATCTGTTGATGGCCCTCAACGCCGGCTGCTCGGGCCTCGCCACCATCCACGCCAACTCCGCGGTCGATGCTCTCGACAAGTTGGTGAGTTATGCCGTGCTGGCGGGCCAGAACATCTCCATCGAGTTCCTGCGACGAACCATCGATGCCGTCGTCGATGTTGTCGTGTTCATGCGACGGACACCCCAGGGTCGAGTCGTCGAGGAGATCATCGAGGTCTCAACAGCCGACATCGGGTCCGCTCACCAGGATCGCATCACTGGGGTGCCCGCGTGAGGGGGCTCGCCCTGATCATGGCTGTCGTCGGGATCTGGATGCTGGTCGTGCCGGGGCGCCGATCCAGCCCAGCCGCTCCGCCCAGTCCTCGTCGCATCATCACCTCTGCAGGAAGTGCCCTTGCCGGATTGATGGTCGGCATCGTCTTGACGGGGTCCCTCTATCCGTCGATCGGGATCGGCGCCATCGCCGCATTCGTTCCCAATGCCATGACGACGCATCGCCACACACGTGACCGGGAACGGATCGCCAGCGCCTGGCCGGAAACCCTCTCTGTCGTTCGCGCCCGCCTGGGTTCGGGCGCATCGATTCGCGACTCGTTCGCCGGGGCTGTTGCTGACAACCCCACCCTCAGCCATTGGGCTACCGACCTCGCAGGAATCGACTTCGAGGCAGCCCTGAATGCCTTCGGGGCAGCCATCGATGATCCGCTGACCGATCGAGTCGTCGCCACCATCGGGGTTGCCCATCGAGTGGGTGGTTCGCGAACCGGGACCATCATCGGCAACCTGGCTGATTCGGTTGCCGACGAGGTCAGGGTTCGCCGCGCCCATGACGCCGCGGTCACGGAGCAGCGGCTCACCTCTCTGGCGGCGCTGGTCGCTCCGTGGGGTCTGCTGCTCCTCACAACGGCGACCAACACCCAGGCAGCAGAGATATACGCGTCGACCAACGGCGCAGTCATCGTGGCGATCGGTTTGGCAGCCACAACCTGCGGATACCTGCTCACACGGAGAGCCCTCCAGTTGACCCGGATGCCGAGGGCGTTCAGGTGATCCTCTTCCTTCTCGCCGTGACCGGGGCCTCGGGGGTCTGGCTCATCGCATCCCGAGTGCCCAAGATGACCCTGGAGAAGCGTGTAGCCGGATTCCTGGTCAGCTCCCGTGCTGGCGAGGCCGACTCGATCGCCTACCCACCACTTCTCGACGCCGGCCTCGCATGGTCCCGCGCCGAACTCCGAGTGCGCCGAGCGATCGCTGTGGTGGCAGGGATCGCCTCTGGGGCGCTCTTGGCCCAGGGCGATCTCTTCCTTGCGGGCCCGACCCGCTCGACACCGGTTCTCATGGTGCTGGGCGGCGCAGCAGGGGCTCTCTTGTTCTCGATGTGGTTGACCTCGCGCCGTCAGCATCGCGAGCG
>JABDIW010000186.1 GCA_013003515.1 Acidimicrobiia bacterium | reverse complement strand
CGGAACGCAACACGAGTGAGTGGGTGCGCACGGTGTGGCCCTGGTAGCGGACCCCGTCCAGCAGGTCGCCCGAGGTGACTCCGGTCGCCGCGAAGAACGTGTTCGTCGAGTTGACCAGGTGCCGCTGTGTGAGGACCTGGTCGAGGTCGAGGCCATGTTCCTGCGCGTAGGCACGTTCGGCGTCGTCGCGTGGCCACAACTTGCACTGCTGTTCGCCACCGAGGGCGATGAGGGCACAGGCGCTGGTCACCGCCTCCGGCGAGCCGCCGATTCCGAGGAGGATGTCGACCCCGCTGTCCTGTTTGCAGGTGGAGATCGCCGCCGAGATGTCCCCATCGGAGATGAGCTTGATCCGCGCTCCGACGGCTCGAACATCTTCGATGATGCTCTCGTTGCGGGGCCGATCGAGGATCACCGCCGTCACGTCGTGGATCGACTTGCCTCGTGCCTTGGCGACCTGCGCCAGGTTGTGGGCAACGGGAGCGTTGATGTCGACCGACCCCGCCGAAGCCGGCCCGACCGCGATCTTGTTCATGTAGACGAGTGAACCGGGGGCGTACATCGAGTTCCGTTCGGACAGGGCGAGCACGGCGAGCGCTCCGTCGAGCCCCAGCGCAGTGAGCCGGGTCCCATCGACCGGATCGACCGCGACATCGACGGCGGGGGGCGAGCCATTGCCCACCTTCTCGCCATTGCCCAGCATCGGAGCCTCGTCCTTCTCCCCTTCACCGATGATCACGGTGCCGTCCATGTCGACCGTGGACAGGATGCGGCGCATCGCATCGACCGCTGCTTGATCGACTGCGTCCTTGTCGCCATTGCCCTGGAACCGGGCCGCTGCCATCGCTGCTGCTTCGGTGACCCGAACCAGCTCCATGGCGAGGTTGCGTGTGGGTTGCTCGCTCATGCGGGGACCTCCACGACGATGGCGTCACCCTGGCCACCGCCACCACACAGTGCCGCTGCGCCGATGCCGCCCCCGCGTGCTCTGAGCGCGTTGATCAGGGTCACGACGATGCGAGCGCCGGTCGCTCCCAGCGGGTGTCCCAGCGCGATGGCCCCGCCGTGGACGTTGACCTTGTCCATGTCGATGTCGAGCAGCCGGGCAGACCACAGGCCGACGGAGGCGAACGCCTCGTTGATCTCGACAAGATGCAGGTCCGAGGGTGAGAGGTCGGTCTTCTTGAGTGCGACCCGCAACGCCTCAGCGGGCCGCTCGTGGAGCGTTGCGTCCGGTCCGGAGGTCTGCCCGTAGGCGATCACGCGAGCCAGGATCGGAAGCCCGGCGC
>JABDIW010000176.1 GCA_013003515.1 Acidimicrobiia bacterium | reverse complement strand
TGACACTCCACGGACACGGATTCGGGATCACCCGAGATGTCGACCTGCTGGGCCGGTCTGATCGGTGAACGGAACCGTGTCTTGAGAGCGGCGAGCGGGTGCCCGCCGTCGGTGGCTGCGATCACGTGACGAATGATCCAGGCGTTGGTGAGCAGACCATGGACGATGACACCGGGCAGACCGGCGGCGACGGCGCTGTCGTGATCCCAGTGGATCGGATTCACGTCTCCGGATGCGGCGGCGTAGGAGACGAGGTCGAGTCGGCTTGCGGAGTAACCCGACTCGGCGCGGGCGGTGAGCGCCGGCTCTGCTTCTTCGTCGGCGGGAGCGGCGAGGGCGGCATCGGACAGCAGGAAGGTGCTCGTCGATTCGATGGCGACGGAGCCCGCCATCGTCACCGTTGACTCGAAGGTGACCCAGAACGTCCCGGACCGCTCGCGGACGCGGGCAACGCTCCCCTCCACCTCGTACGCGGCGCCGATGGGGATCGGTCGGTGCCACGAGAAGGTCTGGTCGGCGTGCACCACCGTCGTCGTGTGCGGCACCACGTCCGGGTCGGCGAGGAACATCGGTGCCACCTCGAAGAGCAGCGCCCCCGCCAGAGACGGAGGCGCCTGATCTCGCCATCGATCGGCATCGTCCCCGGTGGCAGCCACGTAGGCGGCCACCCGGCCCGGAGCGACGAGACCGGATACCGGCCCGTAGCCCCGACCGACGATGTCCATCAACGCGTCTGACGATGCAATGTGTGCTGCCGACACCAGCGGCAGTACTTGCGCAACTCGATCCGATCGGGGGTGTTGCTCTTGCTCTTGGTCGTCACGTAGTTGCGTCGCTTGCAGTCCTCGCAGGCGAGGTTGATCGGCGGTCGCTTGTCAGATGCCATGTGTGTTTCTCTCTTGCTGGTAGCCGGTAGCCGGTAGCTGGCGGCCGTTTACTCGAGGATCTTGGTGACCCGGCCGGCGCCAACCGTCCGTCCACCCTCACGAATCGCGAACCGCAAACCCTCATCCATCGCGATCGGAGCAATCAACTCCACCGTCATCTCAGTGTTATCACCAG
>JABDIW010000144.1 GCA_013003515.1 Acidimicrobiia bacterium | reverse complement strand
ACCAAGGACAGCACCAACGCCTTCTTCGTGGCCATGCAGGAGGGTGCGAGGGAGAAGGCCGCCGAGCTCGGGGTCGACCTGACGGTCGGATCCGGACAGGCCGAGGGCGACGCCCAGGGTCAGATCGATCTGATCGAGAACGCCATCGCCGCAGGCCAGGACGGCATCCTGATCACCCCGATGTCGGTCAACGTCAACAACGCGATCCAGGATGCCCGGGACGCCGGGCTGTACGTGATCGCTCTCGACACGCCGACCGACCCGCCCGACGTGGTCGACATCACCTTCGCCACCGACAACTGCCTGGCCGGTGAGGCCATCGGCCAGTGGGCGGCCGGCAAGCTCAACGGCGAGAAGGCAGTCATCGCCCGCCTGATCATCTTCGACGATCGCACCGTTTCGGTCGACTACTGCCGTGACAACGGCTTCCTCAGGGGTATGGGCATCGACATCGGCGACCTGACCGTGATCGGCGACGAGCCCGAGTCCGGCAACTACACCACCGGAGCCGGCGGCGAATACGAGATCGCCTGCGTCGAGGCCACTGGGGCCAACGAAGAAGGCGGCCGTACCGGCATGGAAACCTGTCTGTCGATCAACCCCGACATCAACGTGGTCTACACGATCAACGAGCCGACCGCCTTCGGTGCCAACGCCGCCCTCGAGGCGGCAGGCAAGACCATCGGCGAGGACGTGTTCGTCGTCTCGGTCGACGGCGGCCTGGCCGGGGTCGAGGAGGTTCAGGCTGGCGGCATCCAGGCCACCTCCCAGCAGTACCCGCTGCTGATGGCCACGCTCGGGCTGGAAGCGATCAAGGAGATCGCCGAGGGTGGTGCTCCGCCGGAGAACACCTCGGCCGACGGCACCTTCTTCGACACCGGCGTCGCGCTGTGCACCGACGACCCGATGGACACCGTCACCGTCGCCCCGCAGGAGACATCGCAGTACTGCATCGACAACGCCTGGGGCTGACCCGGACGTAACGAACTGGGGGCAGCAGTCCTTCGGGACTGCTGCCCCCCAGTCCGTCGATTACCCGACTCACGAGAAATCGGGTAATCGTTGTGGTGGCACGCATCTCTCTCGAAAGGGCTCAGGGTGACCAGTACGACAGCTCCCGACCTCTCCGAAGAGTTCGCGACGAAATCCGGCATCATTCCGACGATTCAGTCGACGCTGCACAAGTACTCCTACCTGAGCCCGCTCTTCGTCCTGATCGTGGCGATGATCGTCTTCACGATGCTGAACGAACGGTTCATCCTCGCCACCAACCTGTCACTGATGACCCAGCAGACGGTGATCGTCGGCACACTGGCCATCGCCCAGACGCTGATCATCCTCACCGCCGGGATCGACCTCAGCATCGGGGCCATCATGGTCTTCGGTCAGATGATGATGGCCAACCTGGTGGTCACCTCTGAGGTGTCCAACGTGGCCGGGTATGGGTGGCCGCCGGCTCTCGCCATCGCCGCCGGAGTCCTGACCGCAGTGGTGGCCGGAGGGGTGAACGGCTTCCTC
>JABDIW010000135.1 GCA_013003515.1 Acidimicrobiia bacterium | reverse complement strand
GCTCGAAGAGGCCCGCGATGTCCTCGACAAGGTCCGGTCCACCGGGCTGGTGTTCTGTCTCACCCACAACTACACCGGCTATCCAATGGTGCGCCAGGCCCGGGCCATGGTCGAGGCCGGGATGCTGGGCGAGATCCGCCTCATCCAGGTGGAGTACGTCCAGGGCGGCAAGGCCCGTGACAACGACCCCGAACCGTCCGGCACCGTGCCCTGGCGATACGACCCGGTGCGCGGTGGCCCGTCCCTCGTGATGGGCGACATCGGCACCCACGCCCACAACCTCGTGCGCTTCATCACGGGCCTCGAGGTCACCGAGGTGGCCGCTGAAGTCGGGCATATCGTCCCCGACCGACGTGTCGATGACTACGCAGGGGCGATGCTTCGGTTCGGCGGCGGGGCACGGGGATCGTTCTGGGTCACTCAAGCCGCGGCCGGGGTCGAGAACTCGCTGCGCACCCGCATCTCCGGGTCACAGGGAACGGTCGAGTGGAATCAGGAGGAGCCTACGAAGCTCGTCTTCAAGCCGTTGGACGGTCCGATGGAGATCCGCACCCCCAACGGCCCGGGGACTCTTCCCGGCGCAGCCCGGGCCAGCCGCATCGTGGCCGGGCACCCGGAAGGGTTCCACGAGGGGTTCGCCACCATCTACTCCGACGCTGCCGAGGCGATCGCCGCCCGCCGCAGCAACACGGCCGCCGATCCCGCCCTCGAGTTCCCCGATGCCCTCGACGGGACTCTCGGCGTTGCCTTTGTGGAAGCCACGATCGCGTCCAGTGTGGCCAACGGGGCCTGGACGACCGTCCCGACCGAGTTCTGAGGAGCGCCATGAGGAAACGAACCGAGCTGTCACACCACGATGCAATGACGATCATCGACGCCATCCGCTCCCGACTCGAGGAGCGGGACCTGGGCGCTGCGGTCGCCGTCGTCGACCCCCACGGTGAGCTGATCGCGCTGCTGCGCACCGACGGTTGCCGTCTGCAATCGATCACCATCGCCACCAACAAGGCGTTCACAGCGGCCCGGGAAGGCATCGAGTCGAAGGAACTGGGGAACAGCTCCCGCCAGGAAGGATTCCCGCTGACCAACTTCGGGGACTACCGCTTCGTTGGATGGGGTGGCGGGGTGCCCGTGATCGTCGACGGTGAGGTCGTCGGCGCCATCGGCGTCAGCGGGCTGCCCGAAGAAGAAGACATCGAGCTGGCGCGCATGGGCGCCGCGCTCATCACATGAGGAGGACGACGTGACTGCTGTTCGCTGGGGAATCTTGAGCACGGCCGACATCGGCATGGCCAAGGTGACGCCCGCCATCCAGGCAGCCGAGAACTGTGACGTGGTGGCCATCGCGTCACGGAACCTCGACAAGGCGCGGGCCGCTGCAGCTCAGCTCGACATACCCGTCGCCTACGGCTCGTACGAGGAGCTGCTCGCCGCCGACGACATCGACGCCGTGTACATCCCGCTGCCCAACGACATGCACGCCGAATGGACCGCAAAGGCCGCGGCGGCAGGCAAGCACATCCTGTGTGAGAAGCCACTGGGGATGTCGGCGGCCGAGGCCGAGGAGATGGCGCGGGTCTGCGACGAGGCCGGGGTCAAGTTGGCCGAAGCGTTCATGTATCGCCACCATCCATCGTGGGTCGAGGCGGTCCGCCTTGTCCGCGATGGCGCCATCGGAGACCTCGTCGCCGTGCAGAGCTGGTTCAGCTACTTCAACGACGACGCGTCCAACATCCGCAACCGCATCGAGAACGGCGGCGGGGCCGTGATGGACATCGGGTGTTACAACATCAACTTGTCCCGGATGGTGTTCGACGCGGAACCCACCGACATCCGGGCCAGCGTGCACCGAGACCCGGAGATGGGCATCGACATCGTCAGCTCGGCGGTGCTCACGTTCCCGGGCGGCGGGCAGTCGACGTTCACCTGCACCATCCGCTCCGAGGAGTACCAGCGGGTCCACATCATCGGGACCACGGGCCGGATCGAGATCGAGATCCCGTTCAACATCCCGCCGGACCACGAGACCCGGATCTTCCTGACGTCGGGCGGCAACCCACCGCTCGAGTACGCCACGGAGACGATCACGTTCCCACCCGAGGACCAGTACACGATCCAGGCACGGCTCTTCGCCCAGGCAATCCTGGACGACACGCCGGTGGCCGTTCCCCTCACGGACGCCGTCGCCAACATGAAGGTGATCGAGGCGATCCTTGCCACCAACCCGGCGAACTGACCGATGGTCGACGGTTGTAGTCTCGGCGCGAGACCACCCGTGAGGAGATCCTGATGGCCGAATTCTTCGCCGATGTCAGCCCGATCCGCTTCGAGGGCCCGGACACAGACAGCGAACTCGCCTACCGGGTGTATGACCCTGACCGTGTCGTCCTCGGCAAGAGGATGGAGGATCAACTCCGCATCGCCGTCTGCTACTGGCACTCGTTTGCCTGGCCGGGCAGCGACATCTTCGGGGCCGGGACATTCGACCGGCCCTGGAACGACGAGGGCCGCGACCCGATCGATGCTGCGAAACAGAAGGCCGACGCTGCCTTCGAGTTCATCTCCAAACTCGGAGTCCCCTACTTCTGCTTCCACGACGTCGACCTGTCACCCCAGGGAGACACGTTCGCCGAGACGAGGGCCAACCTCGAGCAGATGGTGGACTACGCCGCAGATCACATGAAGGCCACCGGCACCAAGCTGCTGTGGGGCACGGCCAACGTCTTCAGCCATCCCCGGTTTGCGGCCGGAGCATCCACCAACCCGGACCCGGAGGTCTTCGCCTACGCCGCTGCCCAGGTCAAGAACGCAATCGACGCCACTCACCGCCTCGGTGGCGAGAACTACGTCCTGTGGGGCGGCCGAGAGGGATACGAGACGCTGCTCAACACCCGGATGGGGCAGGAATCCGACCAATTCGCCCGGTTCCTCCACATGGTGGTCGACTACAAGAAGTCGATCGGGTTCGAGGGCACCTTGCTCATCGAGCCGAAGCCTCAGGAACCGACGAAGCATCAATACGACTACGACTGCGCCACCGTCCATGGCTTCCTGGAGCGGTACGACCTGGTCGGAGAGCTGTTCGTCAACATCGAGGTGAATCACGCAACCCTCTCCGGCCACAGCTTCCATCACGAGGTCGCCTACTCCGTCGACAACGGCATCTTCGGAAGCATCGACGCCAACCGCGGCGATCCACAGAACGGGTGGGACACCGACCAGTTCCCCAACTCGGTGGAAGAGATGTCGCTGGCCATGTACGAGATCATGCGGGCCGGCGGGTTCACCACCGGCGGCTTCAACTTCGACACAAAGCTGCGGCGTCAGTCGATGGCACGCGACGACCTATTCCATGGTCACATCGGCGGCATCGACACGCTCGCCCAGAGCCTGCTGGTAGCCGAGCGGCTCATCGAGGACGGGACGCTCGAAGCCGCCCGCAACGAGCGGTATGCCGGCTGGTCCGGAGTCCTGGGTGAAGAGATCATGGGTGGGACCGTGGACCTTCCTGCCCTCGAGAAGCGAGTCACGGCCGGCGACATCGACCCCGAACCGGTGTCGGGCCGACAGGAGCAACTGGAGAATCTGATCAACCGGACGCTGTGGCGGACGGTCGAGTAAGGAGCAGAGAATGTTCAGAGATCTGACTGGGATCACGGTCGCCATCACGGGGGCCAGTGCGGGAATCGGCGCCGCATCGGCGCGAGCGCTCGTGGCCGAGGGCGCCAACGTGGTGCTTGGTGCGCGGCGGGTGGAGCGGCTCGAGGAGCTCGGGACCGAGCTGGGCGACAAGGCGGCCATCGTCGAGATGGACGTCCGCGCCCCCGCGGACTCGAAGCGCCTCGTCGACACGGCCGTCGAGAGGTTCGGCAAGCTCGACGCCATCGTCGTCAACGCCGGCATCGGCGCCTATGGCGGGATCATGGACCTCACCGATGATCAGCTCGCCACGATGATGGACACCAACATCGCCGGAACCGTGTGGCCGATCCGGGCAGCCGTGCCGAGCTTCCTCGAATCCGGGGAAGGCGACATCGTGATCGTGGCTTCCGTCGCCGGGCTCCGGGGAGCCGGAGACGAAGCGGTCTACGCCGCCACCAAGTTCGCCCAGGTCGGCCTCGCCGGCGGCCTCGACCGCGAGCTTCGCGAGAAGAACATCCGGGTCAGCACGCTGGCACCAGGCGGGACCGCCACCGAGTTCGCCATGGGCGCCGGCAGGACCCCGGATATGCCGGGCCTCAAGGACATGATGAATGCGGAGGACGTCGCCGCCGCGGTGGTCACGGTGTTGCGTCAGCCGCGGTCGATGCGAACGCTCATGTGGTCGATGCGCAGCATCGAGGAAGCCGACTAGCCCTCAGTCGACGAGGTCGTGGAGCTCCTCC
>JABDIW010000107.1 GCA_013003515.1 Acidimicrobiia bacterium | reverse complement strand
CCGACGGTGTGCTCGTCATCGGCTCGACCCTGTCCGTCTACCCGGCGGCTTTCGTGCCGCTCGACGTCGTCGCCGCCGGTCACCCCATGGTCATCGTCAACCTGGGGGCGACCGATCACGACCGACTCGCCAGCGCCGTGGTGGCGGCCCCGGCAGGCGAGGCCGTGCCCGCCATCGCAGCCGCCCTCGCCGGCTGACGGAACCACCGCCAGCCGGTACGCTCGCCGCTCCATGGACTACGCCGAACTCGTCGCTGCTGCCCGCAGCCGGATCACCGAGCTGACCCCTGCCGAGGTCGAGCAACGCATCGCTGCGGGCTCAGCGATCCTCATCGACGTCCGCGAGACGAACGAGTCAGATGGAGGAAGCCTCGATACGGCCTTGCGCATGCCGCGCGGTGTCCTCGAATCCACCATCGCCCAGCGCGTTCCAGACCGTGACCGGGAGATCGTCCTGTTCTGCTCGGTGGGGGAACGATCGGCTCTTGCCGCCGCCACGCTCGAGGATCTGGGATACGCCAACGTGGCCTCCATGGCCGGGGGCCTGGCACGGTGGAGGGCAGAGGGGCGCACGTGGTCGTCGTCCGCTGACCTGTCCGACGAACAGCGAGCCCGATACAGCAGGCACACCAGCCTGCTCGAAGTCGGCGAGCAGGGACAGAGCCGTCTTCTCGAATCCAGCGTGCTGATCGTCGGCGCCGGCGGGCTCTCCTCGCCGGCAGCCCTGTACCTCGCCGCAGCCGGCGTGGGGACCATCGGCATCGTGGACTTCGACCTCGTCGACAGCTCGAACCTGCAGCGCCAGATCCTCCACAAACTGGACCGCATCGGTCAGGCCAAGGTGGCGTCGGCCCGGGAGACGCTGATGGCCCTCAATCCCGATGTGAAGGTCGAGGCGTATCAGGACCGCCTCGACGCCGCCAACGCCCTCGACATCATGTCCCGCTACGACCTCGTGATCGATGGCTCCGACAACTTCCCCACCCGGTACCTGGTCAACGACGCCTCGATCCATCTCGGATTGCCGGTGGTGCACGGTTCCATCTTCAAGTTCGAAGGCCAGGTGGCGGTCTTCCGTCCTGGCGACGGGCCGTGCTACCGCTGCCTGTTCCCCCTGCCGCCACCTCCCGAACTTGCCCCATCGTGTGTCGAGGCGGGGGTCCTCGGAGTGTTGCCCGGCGTCGTCGGGTCGATCCTGGCCATGGAGGCCATCAAGATGATCCTCGGCATCGGGCGCCCTCTCGTCAATCGTCTCCTCGTGTACGACGCCCTCGACGAGCGGTTCGAGTCACTGGCGATGCACCGGGACCCGGAGTGCGCGGCGTGCGGCCATGACGATCGAACCCCGGTGCTCGTCGATTACGACGACGCCTGCGCTTCTGCGGGGACGATCCCCCGCACCTGACAACCGACCGCAGTCAGGAGTCGCGTTGGGTGATCGGAGGTGTGGTATCTTTTTCGCGGGCTCTGGGCGGAGACCGTCAATCGTTGGAGTGGTGCGTGATCTCCACATATCGGCGTGTGCTCGCTCGAGCCATCGTCCTTCTTCTCCTTGCCACTGCAGTGACGCTCGTCTCTGCGCCCCCGACCGTCCGTGCCGAGCCTGTCCCATCGTCTGAGATCACCATCCAGGGCGGTGGATGGGGCCACGGCGTGGGGCTCAGCCAGTACGGCGCGTATGGACAGGCGCTCCTCGACGCAGCGACTGCCGACGAGATCCTTGCCCACTACTACCAGGACACGACATCGGGTCTGCTGGGAGCCGACTTCGCCGATCCAGGCCCGATCTGGGTGAACCTCGAACGGGAGGCGGTGTCGGTCGACCTGGATCTCGAAGTCCTCGCCACCGAAGCGGCCCCAGCCACTCTGACCACCGGCGATACCGCTCTCGTGCTCGACCCGAACTCGACACTCCGGATCGAGGTCGTCGCAGAGGAGACGGCCGAAGATGAGACCGCCACCGAACCGATGTGCGTGATCACCATCGGCGAGACGGCGGGCGAGCCGGGCCCCTGCGACGTCGATATCACTTGGGACGGATTCTCCGCCACCCCCACGTCCAGTTTCACCATCGCCAACGTCGCCCATCACGAAGGTTCGCCGGATGGCGCGGCGTGCACCCTGGCGGACTGGAACGCCGTCCCCTCGACGGTGCAACGACCCTGCGCCTACTCCTACGGCAGCCTCCACATCAGGCCCGACGATGACACGCCTTCGTTCCACCTCGTCCTCGAGATCGATGTCGACGACTACGTCCGCGGCATCTCGGAGATGCCCTACTACTGGGGACTCCCCGTCGACGGTCCCAACGGTCAAGCCGCGTTGGAGGCACAGGCGATCGCCGCCCGATCGTATGCGGTGCATCGAGCCATCGTCCGCGGTGACCCCGAGGATCGGCCCTGGTGCCATTGCCAGATCTATGACACCACCGTCGACCAGCGGTACGTCGGGTTTGGCCACGTCGGGCTCGGCCACGAGCAGTGGGAGCAGGCAGTGGTCACCACCGCGGGACAGGTTCGCGCCCACCCGGCGGCGACCTTCGGTGGCTCCCCCATCCCCGTCCAGACGTTCTACTACTCGTCGAGTTTCGGACGCACCGAGCCTGCCGAGGTCGGGTTCACCTCCCCGGTCCCCTACCTCATCAGCGTCGACGACCACTGGGCCATCGACCCTGCGGTCGGAAACCCCCGTGCCTCCTGGACGGTCGTCCTGAGTGCATCTGACGTCGCCGCCAACCTCGGTTGGCCCGAGGGCTCCGAGGTGGCAACCGTCGACATCGTCACCTGCTCGCCGTCGGGTGCCGCCGCCGAGATCCGATTCACCGATGGGGCGGGGCTCGTCGACATCCGGCCGACCCGCAACCTGCGGACCGCTCTCGGGCTCCGCTCCCCACAGATCACCAGCATCGGCAACCCGATCACCGGTCCCCCGCCATGTGGCGGTCTCGGCGACAACGGCGTGGAGCTGTACGGCATCGACATCGACGACGGGCCCACCGGCGACAGCATCGGCAACAACGACGGGATCGCCCACTGTGGCGAGACCGTCGAGCTACGAACCACCGTCCGCAACGTCCTCGCCGGGACCCTCACGGGAGTCAGCATGACCATCGAGTCGGCCGACCCCCATCTCGCTGTTCTTCACAACACGACGTCGTCTGCGGACGACATCCCGGGCGGGTCCACGGGCGCCAACCTCAACGACTGGGACATCGCCGTCTTGCCTTCCGCACCCGACGGTCACGTTGGCGAGCTGCGCCTCGAGGTGGCATCGGCCGAGGGCGGCCCCTGGGAGATCGAGGCATTGATGCCGGTGTCATGCTTCACCGACACGGCGCCGTCCCTGGTCGCCGAGCCGATCACCATCGATGACGGCCCCACGGGAGACAGCGAAGGCAACAACGACGGCCTCGCCGCATGCTCGGAGACGATCGAGCTCTATGTGCCCCTGACGAACACCGGTGCCACCGACCTCTCGTCCGTCGAGGCATCACTCGACCTCCACGACCCCGTTGCCACGTTGCTCCACAACACGACTTCGGTCTATCCCGCCCTCCCTGCAGGGGCGACCGGCATCAACCGCAACGATTGGGACATCGCCCTGTCACCGAACACGCCATCGGGACACATCGTGTCGGGAACGATCACAGTCGTGGCTGCCGGTCTGACCGAGCCCGTCGCCGTACCCATCGTGTTCGAGGTGGATTGCGGAGGGGACGCACTCCCCGTCGACGCCCCTCCGGTCGCACCGTTGGCCATCGCCGGACTCGTGATCGATGACGGTCCCCGCGGGGATTCGGTGGGCAACAACGACGGCGTCGCGGCGTGTGGCGAGACGATCGAGCTGTACGTGGACCTCGCCTCGACCTCCGGGACGACCTACGAGACGACAGCGGTGTCCCTGGCAACCGACGACGCCTACCTGACCATCCTCCACAACACGTCATCTCCGTACCCGACGATCCCGGAGTCCGGGTCCGCTCGGAACTCCAACGACTTCGACATCGTCCTCTCGCCGGGAACCCCGCACGGTCACGAGCCAGGGATTCGCCTGGTCGTCGAGTCCAGCGAAGGTGGTCCGTGGACACTCGACTACCGCCTTCCGGCCATCGAATGCGTCGGCGACTCGGTCGAGACGATGACGTTCGGTGGATTCGTCGTCGACGATGGAGTGCGTGGCGACTCGATCGGCAACAACGACAAGCGAGCGCAATGCGGCGAGACGATCGAGCTCTACGTGATGCTCACCAACCAGACCGGGGGCCCGATCGATGGGGTCACATCGACTCTGGCGACATCGGACCCGTATCTGAGCCTCCTCTACAACACGGAGTCGCCGTACCCGGCGGTTGCCGACGGCGAAACCGCCGAGAACACCAATGACTGGGATCTCGAGATCGCCGCGACGACCCCGGTGGGGCATGTGGCCGTCATCGACATCACGACACGAGCCACGGGGTCCGGGCCGTGGACGACGACGGTGAGTCTGCCGATCGAGTGCGGCTGACCTACTAGACCGGGCGGATCGTTATCAGACCGACGTGCTGCAGGACTGGCGACACCGGCGGCGGGTCGGCTCGCTTCACCTCGGCAACCGGGTTCGGAGCCGTCCGCTCGGCGGGTGGGTTCGGAGCGGGGGTCGGCTTGGGCGCCGGTTCAGGCTCAGGAGTGGGCTCAGGCTCAGGAGTCGGCTCAGGCTCAGGAGTCGGCTCAGGCTCAGGGGCCGGCTCGGGCTCAGGTGGTGTGACCAGCCCTTCGGGGCCACTCATGAAGACAACGGTCACCCACATCTTGGTGTCGGTCTCGACGACGACACCGACACCGACGTAGTTGTACTCACCGAGGATGTTGGCGCGGTGGCCGGCCGAGTTCATGAACGCGGTGTGCAACGAGGAGACACTCGGACCGACGCCGACGTTCTCGCCCAGGGAGTACCAGCCGGTCGTCACGCTTCCCAGGTTGGGATTGTGATGGAGATCATCACCGTCCATCATCACCTGGGAGTGGGCACGGGCATCGTCGACGAGATCCCAGTAGACCTCGAGAGGCTCCAAACCGGCGGCGGCTCGCTCGGCATTGATCTCGGCTACGAAGCTGCTCTCTGCGCCGGCCATGGCGGGTGCGGCGAGGCCGGCGACCAGGACTGTGAGGACTCCCAGAATCGCTGCGATTCGCCTGACCATGTTCGAGTGCTCCTACAGAGAGTATTCGTTGTGAACACTTTCCGTATCGACCACTCCGCGTGGTTTCTTGAGAGGAATATCACCAAGAGTGGTAGCGCGTGACAGGCCAAGGGCCCCTCCGAACCGGGATGAATCGAGGTGTCAGCCGGCGGCGAGGTCCTCGGCAACGGCGACGAGGGTCCGAACACCGAAACCGGTGGCCCCCTTCTGCACATAGTGGCGGGTCGAGTCGGCTCGACCCGGTCCGGCGATGTCGAGATGGACCCACGGCACATCCCCGACGAACTCCTCGAGAAGCAACGCCGCGGTGATCGCACCACCCCACCGATCGCCGGTGTTCTTCATGTCGGCGATCGTCGAGTCGATCATCGGTCGGTAGTCGGCTGCCAGCGGCATGCGCCACACCCGCTCCCCGGCCCGCTTTGCGGCCGCCACCACCGTGGCAGCTGCGTCGTCATCGTTGCTGAACAGCCCTGCGAT
>JABDIW010000098.1 GCA_013003515.1 Acidimicrobiia bacterium | reverse complement strand
ACCCGGGCGAGAGGTCCTCCCAGATGTACCAGTCCTCGAAGTCGGACTCGGGGTCCTTGGAAGCGACGAACCACTCGTGATTGCGGGAGCTGTGGTTGATGACGTAGTCGATGATGACGGCGATCCCGCGATCGTGGGCTTCCTGGACGAGGCGACGCAGGTCCTCGGTGGTGCCGTAGTCACGTTCGATGTTCCGGTAATCGATGACGTCATAGCCGTGATAGGACGGCGACTGGAAGACCGGCATGAGCCAGATCCCGGTGACGCCGAGATCGTCCGTGGTCGAAGGGTCTCCATCGTTGAGATAGTCGAGCTTGTCGATGACACCCTGCAGGTCGCCGATGCCGTCGCCATCTGAGTCGTTGAACGACCGGACGAAGACCTCGTAGAACACCCGGTCGTTCCACCACGGCAGACCCACTGACTCGGCGGTTGGCAGCGTCGTGGTGGTGGTCGTGGTGGTGGCGATGGTGGTCGACGTGTCGGCCGGTTCATCGGAGGCACAGGCCGCCACAATCAGACCGGCGATAACGATCAAGGCGACGGCGCGTCGCATCAATCCTCGAGCCCCAGGACCGCGGCCAGTCCCACAGTCACGGGGTTGGGAAGGCTCGCCACCGCAGCGATGGCAGCCATGACGCCGGACATGAAGGCGCGTCGGTCGGTGGTGTCGTGACGGATGGTCAGCGTCTCACCGAGACTGCCGAAAAGGACTTCCTGATGAGCGACCAGACCGGGAAGCCGAACCGAGTGCACCGGAACTCCATCGACCTGTGCACCGAGGGCTCCCGGCACCGACTCGGCGGACGTGACGGCACGCCGACCAGGGTTCCGGGCCGCGATGGACGATGCCGTTGCCAGTGCCGTCCCCGAGGGGGCATCGGCCTTCTTGTCGTGGTGAAGTTCGATCACCTCGGCCGCCTCGAAATGGGGGGCAGCGATCTCGGCCAGTTTCATCATCACGACGGCACCAATCGAGAAGTTCGGCACCACCAGACAGTTCGGCGGGCCGCTCGGCCAGAGGGAGTCGAGTTCCGCGAGCCTGGCGGCGTCGAAGCCGGAGGTCCCGACGATCGCGTGACGCCCTTGACGGTGCCAGGCCTCGAGGTTGCCCATGACCACGTCGGGAACGGTGAACTCGACGATGATGTCCGATGCGGGCAGCTCATCGACGGAACCAACAACAGCGACCCCGGCGATGGTCTCACCGACGTGGTTGGGGTCGTAGAGACCGATCAGGTCGAGCCCCGTTGCCCCGACGACCGTCCCGGCGACCAGTGAGCCCATCCGACCCCCGGCACCCGAGACGGCAACGGTCGTCATTGGACGTAGGACTCCAGGTCGGCCTCGTCGAAGGGCCCGGTGGCTCCCAGCACGTACGGCGCGTCGCACACGGCGGCGGCAACGTCGAGGATGTCCTCGAGCTCGACCGCGTCGACCTCGGCAACGATCTCATCAACCGACAGGTGGTCGACTCCGGTGAGTTCGTTGCGGCCGAGACGATTCATTCGCGAGCTGGTGTCTTCCATCGCGAGGGCAAGCGCTCCCTTGACGTGCCCCTTGGCACGAGCCAGCTCGTCGGCGGAGAGCCCGTCGCTGCGCATCTTGTCGAGCTCATGGCGAAGCAGTTTCAAGACCTCGGGAGCCTGCGATGGCGTGGTGCCCACGTAGATGGCGCGGGCACCGATCTCCGACATCGGCAATCGGAAGCTGTGAACGGCATAGGCGAGACCGCGCTTCTCCCGAATCTCGGTGAACAGGCGGCTCGACATGCCACCGCCGAGGACGTGGTCGAGGACGAGGTGGGCGTACCGGCGGTCGTCGGCTCGCTTCAAGCCATGACCCCCGAACACGAGGTGGGCCTGCTCGGTGTCCCGCTTCCGGACCGCAACCGCGGGCCCGGTGTCCACCTCGAGGTGGGGACGGTCGATCTCGTCACCCTGCCACCCACCGAAGTAGTCGGTGACCATGTCGACCAGCGTCTTGTGCTCGATGTGGCCGGCAACGGCGATGACCACGGACTTGGGGGAATAGCGACGATGCCAATACCCGCGGATGGTCTCGCGGGTCATGTTGGTGATCGAATCGCGAGTCCCGAGGACGGGGGGCCCGAGGGGGTGACCGGCCCACAGCGCCCGGATGAACTCCTCGTGGGCAACGTCGGTGGGGTCGTCCTCGTTCATGTTGATCTCCTCGAGGACCACGTTGCGCTCCGAATCGATCTCTTCCTGCCGGAACGAGGGGCGTTGCAGCATCTCGGCCAGGATCTCGACACCGAGAGGCAGGTCGGCGTCGCGCATCTTGGCCCAATAACAGGTGTACTCCTTCGAAGTGAAGGCGTTGTGGTGGGCGCCGATCGCATCGAAGGACTCGGCGATCCGGCGGGCGTCCCAGAGGTCGGATCCCTTGAACAGGAGGTGCTCGAGGAAGTGGCTGGACCCGGCCTCGACAGCCGTCTCGTCACGGCTCCCGGTGTCCACCCAGCATCCGATTGCGACCGAGCGTGACGAGGGCATGCGCTCGCTGATGACGCGCAGACCATTGGGAAGCGTGGTGAGGTCGTAGTGCATGGCGGGAGGATAGGCAGGCCTCTGCGACTGCTCAGCGCCCAAGGCCGCCACCACTACGCTCCCCGGCATGCGACGCCTCGCCGCCGCCTTCTTTGCGCTCTCCCTCGTTGCCACGGCATGTGGAGGCGGGGCCGACGACGCCTCGGCTGGGACGGCATCGCCGACGACCGCGGCCGTCACGTCCTCGACGTTCGCCTCGGAGGTCTCGACCACCACCACCACGATTCCCGAACTCCGCATCGTCGACATCGCCGCCGAGCCACCTCCATGGGAAGACATCGAGTTGACAACCAGCGACGAGGTGACTCTCGAGGCCCGCCTGTGGTCGGGCGATGCACGCGGGGTCATCGTCGGCCACTTCGCCAACCGAACCGCCGATGCCGGGACGAGCCTCGAGTGCCCGGAAGGAGCGTTCTGCAACGACATCGACAACTGGATGGGGGTGTCCGGAGCGTTTGCCAACGAGGGCTACACAGTCTTGGCGATCAGCTTCCGCAATCACGGCCGATCCGGCGGCGACTACGACCTGAAGGCGGCGCCGACGGACCTCGAGGCCGCCTACCTTCGCCTGGTCGAGGATGGCGTGTCCGAGGTGTATCTCATCGGGATCGGATTCACCGGGACTGCAGGCATCATCGCCGAGGCGTCCGGTTTGGCCGATTTCGACGCCATGGTCATGGCCTGGACCCCGGCTCAGTTCCGCGGTCTCGACTCACTCGCAGTCGTCGCCGAGGTCGACACCCCCATGTACTTCATCGCTATCGAGGCCGGCACCAGCCAGCGCAACGCCAAGCTCATCGCGGACCGGGCCCAGGACTCGAGAGGTCTCTACGTGTTCCCATCGGTTC
>JABDIW010000066.1 GCA_013003515.1 Acidimicrobiia bacterium | reverse complement strand
CCCAGGATCGCTGCGGCGAGATCGTCGGTCTGGGTGAGAACCACCCAGAAGATCACGCTGCCGGCGATGGGGCCGGCAATCGACGCTGCGCCACCGAGGATCAGGATCGTCCAGACGAAGAAGGTCTCTTGAGCCTGAAAGCTCAAAGGGTTGATCTGGTTGAGGTCGAAAGCGAGCAGACCGCCGGCGAGACCGCCGAGGGCACCGCCGATCATCAGGGACTGCAGTTTGTACCAGAACACGTTCTTGCCCAGTGCCCGTGCCGCATCCTCGTCCTCGCGGATCGCTCTCAGGACGCGTCCCCACGGCGACCCCAACAGCCATCGCAGACCGATCAACACGACCAGCACGACGAGCCATACCGTGATCAGCAGCCAGAATCTCGGAGCGGGCACATCGATCGCCCGTGCCCAGTCCGTGATGAAGTCGGGCCTCGAGTCCTGGAGGACTCCGCTGAAGCCGAGGACACCAAAGGTCTTGCCGAGGAACTCGAACGAACGGGCGAAGAAGCGCAGGATCTCGGCGATCGCGATGGTGGCGATCGCCAGGTAGTCGCCACGTAGTCGCAGTGTCGGGATGCCGAGGAGCAGTCCGAGGACTGCAGCCGCTGCCATCGCAGCCAGCAGTGCCGCCCACAGCGGCCACGAACCCGCAGGCTCGGACGCCCTTCCCAGCGTGTGGGGGAGGAGCAGGGTCGTGGTGTAGGCACCTACGAGCATGAAGCCGACGTGCCCGAAGTTGAGCAGCCCGGTGAAACCGAAGTGGATGTTGAGCCCCATCGCGGAGACGGCGTAGATACCCGCCTTGATCAGCACGCCTGTGATCACCGCCCAGGCCCACCCTGCGGAGACGCCGAGCCACACCAACGCCAGTGCCGTTGCGGCGAGCCCGACGCCCCGCGCCACCCGGGGCCGTTCGAGGGTCCGCACGCTCATGAGACGCGCTCCCGGGTGCCGAGGAGGCCTTGAGGTCGGACGAGGAGGATGAGGACCATCACTCCCATGGCAACAGCGAACTTCAGGTCGGTCCGACCCTCGAGCAGCGGGGTGGAGGCGGACATCTCTGTGATGAGCCCGATGAGGATCCCGCCGACCATGGCTCCGAACGGGCTCCCGATACCTCCCAGGATCACTCCGGCGAACATCAACAGCAGAAGCAGAAAGCCCATGTTCCACCGCACCGTGGTCGTCATCCCCTGGAAGACACCGCCGGTGGCGGCGAGCGCCCCACCGAGCACCCACGCCGTCAGGATCACCCGGTCGACGTCGATGCCCGACGACTCGGAGAGCGCCTCGTTGTCGGCGACTGCGCGCATCGCAGTGCCGAGTCGGGTTGAGGTGAGGAACACACCCACGGCAACCATGATCACGATCGACGCGATCACGATGACGCCGTCGCGCGGCGTCATGTCGAGGAAGCCGAGATAGGTCTGTTGCCGCTCGGGGGCGAGCGGGTAGGCGATCGGCGAGCCACCGATCCAGATCTGGATCCCATGGCGTATGGCGAGCGCCAGGCCGATGGTGACGATGAGGAGCGTCACGCCGCCCACGTTCCGCCTGCGCAGTGGGCGGAACAGCCCGAGTTCGAGGCCGGCGCCCACCAGGGCGCCGCCGATGACTGCGATCCCGATGGCGACGCCGAACGGCAGATCGAGGCCGGCAGGGCTGGTGGCACCGCCGGGTCGAGAGAAGACGAGGGCGAACACGGCCCCAAGTGTCACGAGGTCGCCGTGAGCGAAGTTCACGAGTCGTGTGACCCCGAAGACCAGTGAGAGGCCGATCGATGTGATTCCGATGATGATCCCGATGACAAGCCCGTTTCCGAGCTGATCGATCATCAGCGGTACGGCGTCAATCCACGCTGCCGGGTCGAACACGGTCTCTTCCTCGATCGGGTGGCGGCACCCTACGGTGTGGAGGGATCGACAGCGCCGACTTTGGTACGTTTGGTCACCCGCAGACAGGAGGACGAATGAAGACCGTGGCTCAGATCTTGCAGTCGAAGGGTGGATCGGTGTGGACAGTCGATCCTGATGCGACGGTCTTCGAGGCGCTCTCGATGATGGCCGACAAAGGGGTGGGGGCTCTGGTCGTCACCGACGCCGGGAAGCTGTGCGGGATCATTTCCGAGCGTGACTACGCCAGGAAGGTGATCCTCCTGGACCGTGACTCGCGGGAGACGACGGTGTCCGAGATCATGACGTCGAAGGTTCTCGTGGTGTCGCCTGCCACCTCCACCGATGAGTGCATGGCTCTGATGACCGACAAACGAATTCGTCACCTGCCGGTGCTCGAGGGGGAAGATCTGCTGGGGCTGGTCTCGATCGGAGACATCGTGCGGGCGAAGATCTCCGAACAGCAGTTCATCATCGATGAGCTGGAGCGTTACATCACCGGCTGACGCCTATGCGTGGGTGAACGACTCGATCTTGTGCTGGGCGGCGTCCATCAGTTGATGAGTCAGATCCTGGAGTGCCCTGGCGACGGCGAGTTCCTCACCGACGACGGGAACCGGCGGGTCGGCCGGGTTGCGGCGAGCGCGCCCCGTCGACTCGAAGTGGTCTCCCCTCAAGTCCAGTTCGGCGTGCACGACGGTGAATGTGTCGTCCTCGGCGAGATGCAGGCTGAGCTTCATGGCCAGCTCCTTCCGGTCGGCTCGGCTCCAATCATGGCACCCTGGGGCACTGCCGGGGAGGGCCTTTTGGGAGATTGCCGAGGGTTTCCGGCCCAAGACCCTCAGGTGGCCGGTCACGTAGCTTGTACGTATGACTGATCAGAGCCGTTTCTCCGAAGCTCTCGACTATCACTCCAGGGGCCGCCCCGGGAAGATCGAGATTCGCGCCACCAAGCCCACGGCGACGCAGGCCGACCTGTCGCTCGCCTACACGCCGGGGGTGGCCGAACCCAGCCTCGAGATCGCCAGAGATCCTGATCTGGCGTTCCGTTACACCAACCGGGGCAATCTGGTCGCCGTCGTGTCCAATGGAACGGCGGTCCTCGGTCTCGGCAACATCGGCCCACTCGGTTCGAAGCCGGTGATGGAGGGCAAGGCAGTGCTCTTCAAGCGGTTCGCAGACATCGATGTGTTCGACATCGAAGTCGGTTCCGAGGACCCGGAGGACATCATCCGCTTCTGCGAGCTGCTCGAGCCGACGGTCGCCGGGATCAACCTCGAAGACATCAAGGCTCCCGAGGCCTTCTACATCGAGGAGACCCTCAACCAGCGTCTCGGGATCCCGGTGTTCCACGACGATCAACATGGCACTGCGATCATCGGAGGAGCGGCGTTCATGAACGCGCTCGAGATCGCCGGCAAGGACGCGGCTGATGCCAAGGTCGTGTTCAACGGCGCCGGCGCTGCAGGGATCGCGACGGCGAAGTTCTTCCTCACGCTGGGGGTGAAGGCAGAGAACCTCACGATGTGCGATTCACACGGTGTGATCTACGCGGGACGCGATCCGATGACACCGGTCAAGGAACCGTTCGCACGAGACACTGAGGCCCGCACGCTTGCCGATGCCATGGTCGGCGCCGACGCCTTTGTCGGAGTCTCCATCGGTGGCGCAGTCGACGGTGACATGGTCCGCTCCATGGCCGACAACCCCATCGTTTTTGCGCTGGCCAACCCCAATCCGGAGATCCCCTACCCGGATGCCATCGCGTCGCGGCCCGATGTGATCGCCGCCACCGGGCGGAGCGACTTTCCCAACCAGGTCAACAACGTGCTCGGTTTCCCGTTCATCTTCCGCGGAGCGCTGGACGTTCGTGCCCGAGCGATCACAGAGTCGATGAAGGTCGCTGCATCCAAGGCACTGGCACAGCTCGCCAAGGAACCGGTCCATGAGGGCGTGCTCAAGGCCTACGACATCGACCGTCTCGAATACGGGCGTGAGTACCTGATTCCGAAGCCCTTCGACCCGAGGGTGCTCTGGTACGTCGCGCCGGCCGTGGCCCAAGCAGCCACCGACGAGGGCCTGGCCCAGCTCCCGCTCGAGGATGCCGCGGCGTACACCGAGTCGCTGAAGCGCCGTTTCCAGGCGTCGTACGCCCTCATGCGACGGGTGACCGTCAAGGCCAGGGAGCGAGCCATGCGCGTCGTGTATCCGCACGGCGCCGACATCCGGGTCATCCGCGCCGCCCGGCGCGTCGTCGATGAGGGGACCGCCGAGCCGATCATCCTGGGTCGCGTCGGGGAGGTGGGGAGGCTCGCCGCCGAACGCGGGATCGAGCTCGATGGCGTGGAAGTCATCGACCCGCACCAGGAGTCGAGGATGATCGAGTCGTTCGCGACGGAGCTGGTGAAACTGCGCGGACACAAGGGGATGATCCCCGAAGACGCTCGCCGTATCGCCGAGAACCCCAACTTGTTCGCAGCGATGATGCTGCGGTCGGGCGTCGCCGATGCGGTTCTCGGCGGGCTCACCACGTATTACCCCGACACGCTCCGCCCCGCCTTGTGGGTCCTGCCTCTCGAAGACGGCAGGAGCAGGGTCTCTGCCGTCTACGTCATGAGCGTGAAGGGAAAGCCCTTCTTCTTCACCGATTGCGCGGTCAACATCGAACCGACGTCGGCCGAGCTGGCCGAGGTGGCGATCGCCGCGGCGCGCCGCGCTCAGCGAGACTTCGATGTGACCCCACGGGTGGCCATGATCAGCTACTCGGACTTCGGGAGTGCCACAGGCCGGGAGCCGGTGCGCATCCGCGAGGCGATCGATCTCGTGCGGAGCCAGTGGCCCGACCTCGCCATCGACGGGGAGATGCACGCAGACACCGCTGTCTCCCCGGGTCTCCTCGGTGCGCGCCACCCATTCAACGAGCTTGGCGATCGAGCCAATGTCCTGGTCTTCCCCAACCTGACGGCTGCGAACGCTTCGTATCAGCTGTTGCACAGGCTCGGCGGCGCCGAACGACTCGGCCCGATCCTCAGCGGAATGGCCAAGTCCGTGCATGTGCTGCAGCGTGACTCCGACGTGGGCGACATCGTCAACATGACGGCAATCGCCGCGCTCGATGCGCAGAGAAAGGGCTGATGGCGGAGGCGGACGGGAATCGAACCCGCCGGGGACCTTTCGACCCCCCACCGGTTTTGAAGACCGGGGAGCCCACCAGGCGCTCGGACGCCTCCGTGGCGGAGCGTACCGCTCCGGGGCGCCGAGTCGGAAACGTGGTTCAATAGCTGCCCCATGCCCACCCTTGGAGAGCACATTCGCGAGCAGCGGCTGACCCACGGGCTTTCGCTCGGTCAGCTCGCATCGAAGCTCGGCTTGACCGCGTCTGTCGTGCGGTCGTGGGAACGCGATCAGGTGACGCCAAACCGTCCCCAGCTCGACACGGTTGCCGAGCTCCTCGAGACGGACATCGATGAGCTGGTTGCGCTCGCCCCGGAGCCGGAGCCGGAGCCGGAGCCGACGCCGACGCCGACGCCGACGCCGGTGGTGGAGTCGGAGCCCGAGCCGGTGGTGGCGGTGGAGCCCCAGCCCGATCCCGTGTTGGTGGTGGAACCGGAGTCCGAGCC
>JABDIW010000065.1 GCA_013003515.1 Acidimicrobiia bacterium | reverse complement strand
CCGGCGGCATTGAGATAGGCCGGAAGCCGTACCGGATCCTCCTCAGGCAGCGGGTGCTCGGGGATCTCATCGGGAACGTTGTGGTGCTTGAAGACCTGGTCGAAGGCCGCCTCGGCACCCGTAGCCGCGTCGCTTCCCCAGTACTTGGCAACGATGCGCCGACCCAGGTCGCGCTTGACCTCACCGGGATGCAGCGTGCCCGACTCGACTCCGGCGACGGTGGCAGCCACCTCGTCGGCGGCCACGTCTGCGGCCAGCAGCAGCCACTCCCCCATCGCCGCGTCCGGGATGCTCATCGCCTTGCCGAACATCTCGGCCGGCTCGTCTCGCACCGAGATGTAGTTCCCGTACGACTGGGACATCTTGCGCACACCGTCGGTGCCGACGAGGAGCGGCATCGTCATCACCACTTGTGGCTTCTGGCCAAGCCTCTCCTGGAGCTCACGGCCAACGAGCAGGTTCCACAGCTGGTCGGTTCCGCCGAGCTCGACGTCGGCCTCGACCGCCACCGAGTCGTAGCCCTGGAGGAGCGGGTACATGAACTCGATCAACGAGATCGGCTCCTGAGCTCCGTACCGCTTGGTGAAGTCGTCGCGGTCCATGATCCGTGACACCGTGAACTTCGAGGTGAGATCGAGGATATCTCGCATGCCCAACCCGGCCAGCCACTCGGAATTGGGGCGGATCTCGAGATTCTCGGGCAGCAGCAGTTCCTTGATCACATCGAGACAGGTCGAGGCGAACGAGCCCACCTCATCGGCATCGAGTCTCTTCCTCGTCTCGCTTCTTCCTGATGGATCGCCGACCTGAGCGGTGAAGTCCCCAACGATGAGCACTGCGGTGTGACCCAGCTCCTGGAATCTCCGGAGGAGCCCGAGGACGACGCCCCATCCCAGGTGCACGTCGGGTGCGGTGGGGTCGACCCCGAGCTTGACCCGGAGCGGGCGGCCCTCTTCGAGGCGGGCTTGCAGCTCTCCCTCCGGCAGCGTCGTGTCGACGCCGCGCATCAGGTACTCGAGCTGCTCGGATGCGGGCTTCATGGCGGCGGAGCCTACCCCCGAAATACCCTTCTCCACGTCACCCCGACGGTACCTTCCGGGGGTGTTGGGACGTCGCCTGGCAGCGCTGGCGTGCGTGACGGCCCTCGTGGCTACCGCTTGCTCTGTCGAACCACTGGATGACCCCGGTATAGGGGACCGTGCTCTGACTTCGATCGTCTACGCCGCCGACGGCACCGTCCTGGCCGAGTGGCATGCCGGTGAGAACCGGATCCCCATCGAGTACGAGGATCTCTCGGCCCATCTGATCAACGCCGTCGTGGCCATCGAGGACGAGCGGTACTGGACCCACGGTGGGGTCGACCTCAAGGCGGTCATGCGGGCGCTGGTGGTCAACGTGGAGGCCGGCGAGATCGTTCAGGGCGGCTCCACGATCACCCAGCAGTACCTGAAGAACACGGTCCTGACGCCGGATGTCACTCTCGACCGGAAGGTCGAGGAAGCGGTCCTCTCGATTCGACTCGAGGAGAGCCTCACCAAAGAAGAGATCCTCGAGCGCTACCTCAACACGGTCTACTTCGGGAGTGGTGCCTATGGGGTTGGTACCGCAGCAGAGGTCTACTTCGGCAAACGTGTCTCAGAGCTGACCCTCGGAGAAGCGGCGCTCCTCGCCGGGTTGATTCGACGACCAACTCGGACAGACCCATTCCTGTATCCCGATGCAGCCGTCGAGCGGCGCAAGGTGGTACTCGACAAGCTCGTGGAGCTGGAGTGGATCGACCAGCAAACCGCCGACGACGCCAACGCGGAGCCGGTGGTACTCAATGAACGCGAGGCACTGACCCAGGCGAAGTTTCCCCACTTCGTCGAAGAAGTGAAGCGCCGTCTGCTCGATGATCCTCAACTGGGTGCCACGGCGACCGACCGCTACAACGCGCTGTTCCGTGG
>JABDIW010000061.1 GCA_013003515.1 Acidimicrobiia bacterium | reverse complement strand
CGTCGCCTGCCGTCTCACAAGGGCTCGTCTCGCCGGAGGATCTGGCGGAGGCGATCACCTCGCCACCTGTTTGGCCTGCCAGGCCGAAGAGGCGAAGTACCGGTCGCTGCGTCGCCAGCTGGCGTCGCTGCGTTCGGTCACCGTCGATGCCCCGCATGGGTTGGGGCCGACGGTCGCCGCTCGCATCGTCGGTGTCGCTCAGGATTCTGCCGTTCCGGCGCGGTTCAGCCGGAAGACGGTTGCCGGTGCCTCATCGGTGGCAGCCGCCGCCGCGGCGGGTGTCGTGATGGTGCTCGCCAGACGCCGAGCCGGGGCTGCGTGACCGGCTTCGGCCTCGTCACGAATCACTCACGTTTACACTCTCACCAGCCGTTCGTATACTCCTCGGGCCTCGAGCCCAGGCTCGACCGAGGGGTGTAGCTCGAATTGGTAGAGCGCCGGTCTCCAAAACCGGAGGTTGTGGGTTCGAGTCCCGCCGCCCCTGCTCAGACATTCACAAAGGAGTTCAAGGGTGAATCGTGAGATGCGCCGGATGCAGGCGAAGTCCGATGAGCGTGCCAAGCGCCGCCGCCAGGACGGTGGTAGGCCGAAGCGCGAGCGCGTCGGCATCCGCCAGTTCCTGCGCGAGGTTCGCCAGGAGCTACGCAAGGTCGCCTGGCCGACCCGCCAGCAGACGATGACCTTCACCGTCGCGGTCGTCGTGTGTACGGCGTTCGTGACCGCCTTCGTCTTCGGTCTCGACTTCGTCTTCAAGCAGGGCATCGTCGAGGTCCTGCAGCGGGTGACGTGATGGCCGACGAGAAGACGAACGGAGAGACAGTGCCCGAAGACGCCGAAGGCGCCGTTGCGGTGGAGGCTCCACCGGAAGACGCCGTCGAGGCGCCGGTACCCGAGCCCGAGCCGGAGCCGGCGAGCCCGTACGACCTGCCCGGGTCGTGGTTCGTCGTCCACTCGTACTCCGGGTACGAGAACAAGGTCAAGGCCAACCTCGAGACGCGCGTCAAGTCGATGCACCTCGAAGGCGCCATCCACGATGTCGTCATCCCGTTGGAAGACGTCGTGGAGTTCAAGGGCGGCCGCAAGGTCACCGTTTCCCGCAAGAAGTTCCCCGGGTACATCCTCGTTCGCATGTATCTCGACGACGACACCTGGTACGCCGTGCGCAACACGCCCGGTGTCACCGGCTTCGTGGGGTCTGGCACCAAGCCGACACCGCTGTCGCGACGCGAGGTCGAGCGCATCCTCGGTGTGAAGAAGGCCGAGGAGAAGAAGGAAGAGCCCAAGTTCAAGCCGGAGTGGGAGGTCGGGGAGACCGTCCGGGTCGTCGAGGGCCCTTTCGCCGACTTCAACGGCGTCATCGAGGACATCAACATGGACCAGTCGAAGGTCCGTGTCCTCGTGGACATCTTCGGTCGCGAGACCCCGGTCGAGCTCAACTTCGATCAGATCATCAAGTTCTAAGCACTCACCAAGGAATCGATTCTCATGGGACGAAAGAAACTCGCCACCACGCTCAAACTGCAGATCCCGGCAGGTCAGGCAAGCCCTGCACCGCCGGTCGGCCCTGCCCTCGGTCAGCACGGAGTCAACATCATGGACTTCGTCCAGGCGTACAACGCGGCGACGCAGTCCATGGCGGGAACGATCGTCCCGGTCGAGATCTCGATCTACGAGGATCGCTCGTTCGACTTCATCACCAAGACCCCGCCTGCCGCCGTTCTGCTGCGTCAGGCGGCTCGCCTCGAGAAGGGCTCGGCCGTTCCCCACAAGGAGAAGGTCGGTTCGGTGACGAGAGCACAGGTACGCGAGATCGCTGAGACGAAGATGCCCGACCTCAATGCCAACGACATCGAGGGTGCGATGAAGATCGTCGAGGGCACAGCCCGCTCGATGGGCATCACGGTCGACGGCTAGCAACACACACCACAAGGTGGGAGGCGGGAGACCGCCGCATGAACCACGGAGGTAGATGAAATGGCACAGAAGAGCAAGGCCCGACGTCAGGCCGAAGCCAGGTACGACCGCGAGGCCGCATACACACCAGAGGCCGCCGTCGAGCTCGTGAAGGCGCTGAGCACGACCAAGTTCGACGAGGGCGTCGATGCCGTCTTCGCCCTCGGGATCGATCCCAAGAAGGCTGACGAGAACGTCCGCGGCACGGTGAGCCTCCCTCATGGGACGGGCAAGGCGGTGCGGGTTCTCGTGTTCGCTGCGTCCGACAAGGCTGCCGAGGCGGAAGCGGCCGGGGCAGACATCGTTGGCGGCAAGGAACTCGCCGAGGAGATCGGCAAGGGCGGTGCCCTCGAGTTCGATGTGGCCATCGCCACGCCCGACATGATGCCGAACGTCGGCAAGCTCGGTCAGATCCTCGGACCGCGGGGTTTGATGCCGAACCCGAAGTCGGGGACGGTCACGCTCGACATCGAGAGCACGGTGGCCGCCTTCAAGGCCGGTCGCGTCGAATACCGCAACGATCGCTACGGCAACGTCCACATCCCCATCGGGCGTGTGTCATTCACCCAGGATCAGCTCCAGGAGAACCTCGCAACGGTCTCCGATGAGGTCCTTCGTGCCAGGCCCGCCTCGACAAAGGGTCGCTACGTCAAGAAGGCCGTCATCTCCTCGACGATGGGTCCCGGAGTTCGGCTCGACGTCGGCGAGATCGAGGATCTGGCCAAGTCGATCCGCTGAGCTAGGACCTGACAGCGCGCTGTTGGACAACCGCGGTGGGGTCCGCGAGACTGCCCGCCAACGAGGGGACCCGTAATCCGGTGGCAGGACGATCCACCACCGTTCCGGGGCGGACACATTCGCCGCTCACCGCTATTGGCCAGCCCCTACCCTGGCCGGTGTGAGTGGCAGTAGGTGTAGATGGCTTCCTGGCCCGCCGTCTGGCACGCAACCGCCTTCAACCGGATGATCGGGTCCCTTCGTTCTTTCTGCCTTTGACGTTCGGCACCCCGTCGCCCTACGATCTCTGCCGCAACCGCATATCGGCCCGAGACCGTTGGCGCCCCAAGGCATAACTCCAACGCAGGTCGCCTTTTGAAGGCTCCCGTCGTCTCGCGTCGGGGGCCTATTTCGTTCCCGACGGTCGGTGTGCACCAACGACAAGGAGCACGAATGGCAAGACCCGAGAAGGTCCAGGCCGTCAGCGAAATCAAGGAGCGGATGGAGAGCGCCGATGCGGTCTTCGCCGCCGAGTACGCCGGTCTCTCTGTCAAGCAGCAGCAGGAGCTGCGGCGCGGTCTGCGTGGCTCGGACGCCGAGTTCAAGGTCGTGAAGATGACCCTGGCCCGCCGAGCCTCCGATGAGCTTGCCCTGGCCGAGTTCGACGAGTTCCTCGTCGGACCGACCGGGCTGACGTTTGCCAACGACGCAGTCAGCGCGGCGAAGGTCCTGGCCGAGTTCGCCAAGGCCAACGATGGTCTGGTGATCAAGGGTGGGCTGCTCGGCGGTGATGTCCTCAGCGCCGATCGCGTCGGGGAGCTCGCCAAGATCGACTCGCTCGAGGTGTTGCTGGCAAAGCTCGCCGGGGCCATCAAAGCGCCGCTGTCCAAGGTCGCCGGCATGCTGGCTGCACTGCCACGCAACACGGCCAGCGCCTTCCAGCAGCTGCTCGACAAGAAGGAGTCCGAGGCTCCGGCCTCAGAGGCTCCGGCCTCAGAGGCTGCGGCTGCCGAAGAGCCAGCCGCCGAGGAGTCAGCTACGGAAGTGTCCGCCGCAGACTCCAGCGATGCCGCTGAGACCGAAGAGGCCGAAGCACCGGCACAGGACTCGGCGGACGAGGTCGAGCCGAAAGCCGATGCTGCAGCTGACGACACCGAGTCCGCGTCGGGAGACGACGAGGACGAGGCAACAGATTCAATCGAGACAACAGACGACGAAGAACCGGCCACCGCGGCCGAGGAGGAATAGACAATGGCCAAGGCCAAGATGACCACCGACGACCTGCTCGGCGTATTCGAGGAGATGAGTGTTCTGGAGCTCTCCGAGTTCCTCAAGGCATTCGAAGAGAAGTTCGATGTGACCGCTGCGGCCCCCATGGCCATGGCCATGGCTCCCGCCGGCGGCGGCGATGGTGGCGGAGAAGCCGTCGAGGAGAAGGACGAGTTCGATGTCGTCCTCGCTGTGGTGGGTGACAACAAGATCCCCGTCATCAAAGAGGTCCGCGGCCTGACCGGGCTGGGCCTCAAAGAGGCGAAGGCCATCGTCGACGGAGCACCCGCTCCGGTCCTCGAAGGCGTTGCCAAGGAAGCGGCGGATGCTGCCAAGGAGGCCCTCGAGGGCGCCGGCGCAACCGTCGAGCTCAAGTAGTCGAAGACGATGTGCGAAGGAGGGGCGGCATCGCCGCCCCTCCGCCGCGTCGAGAACCCTTGACACATTCCGCGAACTCGTTGTATGGTCGCGGCAATTGAAGACGCTTTTCGCGAGGCCCGAAACATGTCGGGATAGCTTGTGCTATCCTGTCTTTTCTGCGTTTTAGAACGCCCTTGTAAACCGGTAGTCGGCACCACCATTTCACCCAATAGAGCCCGGGATCACGGGGATTTCCCTGTACATCCCGGCTTTGTCATCACCTGAGGAGGACCCCCTTGGCCCGTGCGCGCAACAGGCTGTCGTTCGCAAAGATCCCGGAAGTCCTTCCTCTCCCCAACCTGCTCGAGGTTCAACACGAGTCGTTTGGTTGGTTCCTGGAGAGCGGTCTGAAGCAGATCTTCGACGAGATCTCGCCGATCGAGGACTTCACAGGCAACCTGGCTCTGGAGCTCACCGAGCACAGGTTCGGCGACCCGCTGTTGAGCATCGAGGATGCCAAGGAGCAGGACCAGAACTACTCGAAGCCGCTGTTCGTCACGGCCCGCTTCATGAACCGCGAGACGGGCGAGATCAAGGAGCAGCAGGTGTTCCTCGGCGATTTCCCCATCATGACGCCCAACGGGACGTTCATCATCAACGGCACCGAGCGGGTCGTGGTGTCCCAGCTCGTTCGCAGCCCCGGTGTCTACTTCGATCAATCCATCGACAAGACATCCGACCGTGACATCTTCACCGCCAAGGTCATCCCGGGTCGCGGCGCATGGCTCGAGTTCGACGTCGACAAGAAGGACACCGTCGGCGTCCGCGTCGACCGCAAACGCCGCCAGTTCGTCACCACCTTCCTCCGGGCCCTCGGTTTTGCCGAGACCGACGAGGAGCTGTTGGCGCTGTTCGGCGGTTCCCAGCTCATCGCCAACACACTGGAGAAGGACCCGACGAGCGATCGTGACGAGGCTCTCGTCGACCTGTACCGCAAGCTCCGCCCCGGCGAGCTGACGACAGTCGAGTCGGCACGCAACCTCATCAACACGCTCTTCTACAACCCGAAGCGCTACGACCTCACCCGGGTGGGGCGGTACAAGCTCGACCAGAAGTTCGGGCGCAAGGGCATCAGCCTCGACAAGTACCGCATCGACGAGCACGGTCTGCTGGCAAACGACGACATCCTCGGCGCCCTGCGCTACCTGGTGGGTCTCGCCGAGGGCGTAGAGGGGAATCGCACCGACGACATCGACCACTTCGGCAACCGCCGCGTCCGCACCGTCGGCGAGCTCATCCAGAACCAGATCCGTGTCGGCCTCAGCCGGCTCGAGCGCGTGGTCCGGGAGCGCATGACGACTCAGGATCCGGAGGCGATCACTCCGCAGAGCCTGATCAACATCCGCCCTGTGGTGGCGTCGATCAAGGAGTTCTTCGGCACGTCCCAGCTGAGCCAGTTCATGGACCAGCCGAACCCGCTCGCCGGGCTCACCCATCGCCGGCGCCTCTCGGCGCTCGGCCCGGGCGGGCTCTCCCGCGAGCGTGCTGGATTCGAGGTCCGCGACGTTCACCCGTCTCACTACGGCCGGATGTGCCCCATCGAGACCCCTGAGGGCCCCAACATCGGCCTCATCGGATCGTTGGCGTCGTACGCCAAGGTCAACCGGTATGGCTTCATCGAGACCCCTTACCGGCGGGTCGTCAACGGCAAGGCGACCAAGAAGGTCGACTACCTGACCGCAGCCCAGGAAGACGGCCACGTCATCGCCCAGGCGAACGCCAAGCTCAAAGACGACGGGACGTTTGCCGACTCCCGGGTGCTGGTCCGCAAGACCGGCGGTGACGTCGACTACGTCGCGCCCAAGGAGATCGACTACATGGACGTCTCTCCGAAACAGGTGGTTTCGGTGGCAACGTCGCTGATCCCGTTCCTCGAGCACGACGACGCCAACCGGGCGTTGATGGGCTCCAACATGCAGCGGCAGGCCGTGCCACTGCTGCGCTCCGATTCCCCCCTCGTCGGGACAGGGGTCGAGGGTCGCGCCGCCATCGACTCGGGCGACGTGATCATCTCACCGGTCGCCGGCGAGGTCGTCGAGGTCACGGGTGATCACATCACCGTCAAGGACTCGAGCAAGAACAAGAAGCACACCTTCGACCTGCGCAAGTTCGAGCGCTCCAACCAGGGCACCTGCATCAACCAGAAGCCCTTGGTCGTGGAAGGCCAGAAGGTCAAGGCGGGCGAGATCCTCGCCGACGGACCGTCCACCGAGGACGGCGAGCTGGCGTTGGGCCGCAACCTCCTGGTGGCGTTCATGCCATGGGAGGGCCACAACTTCGAGGACGCCATCGTCGTGTCCGAACGGCTCGTCAAGGACGACATGCTCACGTCCATCCACATCGACGAGCACGAGATCGAGGCCCGTGACACCAAGCTCGGCGCCGAAGAGCTGACCCGGGATATCCCGAACGTCGCCGAAGAGGTGCTGCGCGATCTCGACGACCGCGGCGTGATCCGCATCGGTGCCGATGTCGGCCCTGGCGACTACCTCGTCGGAAAGGTCACCCCGAAGGGTGAGACCGAGCTGACGCCCGAGGAGCGGCTCCTCCGAGCCATCTTCGGAGAGAAGGCCCGTGAGGTCCGTGATGTGTCGCTCAAGGTCCCACACGGTGAGACCGGCAAGGCGATCGCAGTGAAGGAGTTCAGTCGTGAGGACGGCTACGACCTGCCTCCGGGCATGAACGAGCTCGTCCGGGTCTACGTGGCCAAGATGCGCAAGATCTCCGAGGGTGACAAGCTCGCCGGTCGTCACGGCAACAAGGGCGTCATCTCCAAGATCCTGCCCGTCGAGGACATGCCGTTCCTGTCGGATGGAACGCCCGTCGACATCATCCTGTCGCCGCTCGGTGTGCCGTCCCGCATGAACCTGGGTCAGGTCCTCGAGACGCATCTCGGTTGGGCAGCGTCCCAGGGGTGGGAATCGTTCTCCGGGGACACCGAGATCGCCAAGGGCGCCGGTGCCTGGACCAAGGTCGCCACCCCGGTCTTCGACGGTGCTCACGAGGACGAGATCCTCGACCTCCTCGACAAGGCCAACCCGAATCGCGATGGAGACAAGCTCGTGTCGCGCATCGGGAAGGCGCAGCTGTATGACGGCCGTTCCGGCGAGCCCTACGACTCGCCGATCACCGTCGGGTACATCTACATCCTGAAGCTGATCCACCTCGTGGACGACAAGATCCACGCCAGGTCGACGGGTCCCTACTCGATGATCACCCAGCAGCCGCTCGGCGGTAAGGCCCAGTTCGGTGGCCAGCGCTTCGGGGAGATGGAGGTCTGGGCACTCGAGGCCTACGGCGCGGCCTACGCCCTCCAGGAGCTGCTGACGATCAAGTCGGACGATGTTCGGGGCCGTGTCAAGGTCTACGAGGCCATCGTCAAGGGAGAGAACATCCCCGAACCAGGCATCCCCGAGTCCTTCAAGGTGCTCGTCAAGGAGATGCAGAGCCTGTGCCTCAACGTCGAGATGCTCTCGGCCGGTGAGGAGATCGAGCTCAAGGACCTGGAGGAGGACGTGTTCCGCACGGCCGCCTCGCTCGGCATCGACATCTCGAGGCCCGAGCGTGCCGAGGTCACGGTTCCCTAAAACCACCGTCCACACGATTTCGACCGATTCACACAACGCACTGACCGAGGAAGACAGAGGGGTACATGCCACAGCTCTTCGATGAACTGAAGATCAGCCTTGCCGGAGCCGACCAGATTCGCTCCTGGTCCTACGGCGAGGTGAAGAAGCCCGAGACGATCAACTACCGGACGCTGAAGCCTGAGAAGGACGGCCTGTTCGACGAGCGGATCTTCGGTCCGACGCGCGACTGGGAGTGCTACTGCGGCAAGTACAAGCGAGTTCGCTTCCGCGGCATCGTGTGTGAGCGCTGTGGAGTCGAGGTCACCAGGGCCAAGGTGCGACGCGAGCGGATGGGCCACATCGAGCTCGCCGCGCCCGTCACCCACATCTGGTTCTTCAAGGGCGTGCCCTCGCGTCTCGGCTATCTGCTCGACATGTCACCGAAGGACCTCGAGAAGGTCATCTACTTCGCCGCCTACATGATCACGTGGGTCGACGACGAGAAGCGCACGGCCGACATCCCCGACCTCGAAGACGCCACCCGCCACGAGCTCGAGCTCATCGCCGACGAGTTCGAAGAGTGGAAGGGCGAGCGTCTCGAGCGCCTCGAGCAGGAGCTGGCCCAGATGGAGGAGGCTGGTGCCGCCGCCCCGGATCTCTCCGCGCGACGACGTGAGGTCGACCGCGAGATCAAGGACCGCGAGGAGCGCGCCGGCGTGGAAGGCGAGCTGCTCACCGAGGCTCTCGACACCTTCAAGACCATGAAGCCGAAGCAGCTGATCGAGTCCGAGCAGCTGTGGCGCGAGATCGTCGACCGGTTCGGCGACTACTACGAGGGCGGCATGGGCGCCGAGTCGGTCAAGGCTCTCATCGAGCGTCTCGACCTCGACGCCGAGGTGGAGAACCTCAAGGGCGACCTCGATGCCAACTCGCAGCAGCGCCGCCAGCGGGCGATGAAGCGGCTCAAGGTCGTGACTCCGTTCGCTGATGGCAAGAACACACCGTTGTCGATGGTTCTCGAGTCGATTCCGGTGATCCCGCCGGACCTGCGCCCGATGGTGCAGCTCGACGGTGGCCGTTTCGCCACGTCCGATCTCAACGATCTGTATCGACGTGTGATCAACCGCAACAACCGGCTGAAGCGTCTCCTCGATCTCGGTGCTCCTGAGATCATCGTCAACAACGAGAAGCGCATGCTCCAGGAAGCGGTCGACGCTCTGTTCGACAACGGGCGTCGCGGTCGTGCGGTCACTGGACCCGGCAACCGTGCCCTCAAGTCGCTGTCCGACATGCTCAAGGGCAAGCAGGGACGCATCCGTCAGAACCTGCTCGGCAAGCGCGTCGACTACTCGGGACGCTCTGTCATCGTGGTCGGCCCGCAGCTCAAACTGCATCAGTGCGGTCTTCCCAAGGTCATGGCTCTCGAGCTGTTCAAGCCGTTCGTGATGAAGCGCCTCGTCGACCTCGATCTGGCGCAGAACATCAAGGCGGCCAAGCGCATGGTCGAGCGTCGCAGAGCTCAGGTGTGGGACGTGCTGTCCGATGTCATCCAGGAGCACCCCGTGCTGCTGAACCGTGCGCCGACTCTGCACCGTCTCGGTATCCAGGCGTTCGAGCCTGTCCTCGTCGAGGGCAAGGCGATCCAGATCCACCCGCTGGTGTGTGAGGCGTTCAACGCCGACTTCGACGGTGACCAGATGGCCGTCCATCTGCCACTGTCGGCCGAGGCGCAGGCCGAAGCCCGCATCTTGATGCTGTCGGCCAACAACGTGCTGTCACCTGCGTCGGGTCGCCCCACGGTGACTCCGTCCCAGGACATGGTGATCGGGATCTTCTACCTCGGAGAGCAGGTCGACGACGCACTCGGTGCCGGTCGGGCGTTCGCCACCATCGATGAGGCCCGGATGGCCTACGACCACGGTGACCTTTCCTTGCACGCACCGATCAAACTGCGTCTGGGCGAGATCGTTGGCGATCCTGCATTGCATCACGACGTTGCCGAGGCGTTGGGCGACCTGGTCACACCCGAGCCGCTCGAAGGCGATGCCCTGTCGGACACAACGCTCGGGAGGGCACTGCTCAACAAGGCGCTGCCCGTCACGTACCCGTATCTCAACGCACCGTTCCTCAAGTCGGACATCAAGAACCTGATCGAGGACGTCATCGCCCGCTACGACAAGCCCGATGTCGCCAACACCCTCGACTCGTTGAAGGAGCTGGGCTTCCACTTCTCGACGAAGGCCGGTCTCACCATCGGCCTCGAGGATGTGAAGACGCCGCCGGAGAAGTCGAAGATCCTCGAGAGCTATGAGGACCGCGCCGAGAAGGTGGAGAGCCTCTATCAGAAGGGCGTGATCACCGACGACGAGCGTCGTCAGGAGCTCATCGAGATCTGGACCGAGGCGACCGACCAGGTGAAGGACGCCATGGCCGAGACCCTTCAGGCCGAGAGGTTCAACCCGATCGACATGATGGTCCGGTCCGGTGCCCGTGGAAACATCATGCAGCTGCGTCAGATCGCCGGTATGCGTGGTCTGGTGGCGAACCCGAAGGGCGACATCATCCCGCAGCCGATCAAGTCCAACTTCCGTGAGGGCTTGTCGGTGCTGGAGTACTTCATCTCGACGCACGGTGCACGCAAGGGTCTGGCCGATACCGCCCTGCGAACTGCCGACTCCGGATACCTGACCCGGCGACTCGTCGACGTCAGCCAGGAGACCATCGTTCGTGAGCTGGAATGTGACACCGACCGGTCCATCGAGATCCGGATTCGCCCCGCTCTGGGTGAGCCGGCCATCCGGAACCTGCGGAGCAGGGTCTACGGCCGCCACCTGGCGGAGGACGTCAAGGTGGAGCGCAAGCTGGTTGAGACCTCCGTTGGCGTGAAGCTGCGCAAGGGCACCCTCATCACCGGCAAGGTGCTGAGTGCCCTGGAGCTGGCCGATCAGGTCGAGACGGTTCGTGTGTTGTCGCCTCTGACGTGCGACACCCGCCACGGCGTGTGTGTCAGTTGTTACGGCTTGTCCCTGGCAACCGGACGCCTCGTCGAGATGGGCGAGGCCGTCGGCATCGTTGCCGCCCAGTCGATTGGTGAGCCGGGCACGCAGCTGACCATGCGAACGTTCCACACCGGCGGTGTCGCCGGCGAGGACATCACGCACGGTCTGCCTCGCGTGGTCGAGTTGTTCGAGGCTCGCACCCCCAAGGGCAAGGCGTTGCTCGCCGAGCATGGTGGTGCCATCAAGCTCCTCGACGACGACGAGGGCCGGCGCATCCTCGTGACCGATAGTGATCTGGAGACGGAGTACCCGCTGCCCCGACGAGCCCGGCTGCGGGTCGCCGAGGGCGACATCATCGAGCCCGGTACCCAGCTGACCGAGGGTCCGCTGGATCCCAAGGAGGTGCTCGAGATCCAGGGTGTCCGCGCTGCACAGCGCTACCTGGTGGACCAGGTTCAGGAGGTCTACCGGTCGCAGGGTGTGGAGATCCACGACAAGCACATCGAGATGGTCGTACGTCAGATGCTGCGCAGGATCCGTGTCGTCAGTTCTGGCGACTCGGACGTGCTGCCCGCCGAGCTGGTCGACGACCGCGATTTCCTCCAGCTGAACCGGGAACTGGTCCAGGACGGGAAGGCACCCGCCGAAGGACGGCCCGAGCTGATGGGTATCACCAAGGCGTCGCTCGCCACCGATTCGTGGCTGTCGGCAGCTTCGTTCCAGGAGACGACTCGTGTCCTGACCGAAGCCTCGCTGCAGTCGAAGTCGGACTACATGCGTGGCCTGAAGGAGAACGTGATCATCGGCAAGCTGATCCCGGCGGGCACCGGTTCGGACGACTACCAGGCCGTGCAGCCCTTGCTGCCCGATGCCACGGTGGTCTCTGCGCTCGGTCTCTTCGGTGAGTCGGCAGGCGAAGGCATGGATGCCGACGCCGACCTCCCGGCGAACCCCGCCGAGTGGCTTGCGTCGCTCGGCGCTCAGACGGAGGCAGAAGAAGAGGAATAGGAGAGTCGCGAGTCGCGAGTCCCTAGTCCCTAGATCAGAACGTGGCCCCGCCTCTCGGCGGGGCTGCGTCGCGTTTGGTCGATGGTCGATGGTCATGCGACTATTGACTATCTGACTGTCGTCCTCACGGGATCAGCGAGTAGCCGTTGGCTTCGTAGCCGCCGTACTCGCCGGAGATGCCCTCCCAGACGAAGCCGCCCCAGATGAGCAGCTCGATGCCATTCCACGCGTATTCGGGCCCGAACCGCTCCTCGAGGACAGGCCCGTCGATGACGGTCCATGAGTCGGAGACCGGGTCGTATGACCAGGTCGATGCGACGGAGAACACATCGTCCTGACCATCGGTCCCGCCATAGACCAGCATGGCCGTTCCGGTCCACACCGCGGCGTGGCCGCGACGGAATGGTCCCGGTGGATCGCTGATCGGGCGCCACGTGTCGGCCGCAGGGTCGTAGGCGACGCCCACCCTGACCGGGTCGTCCAGCCCACCCCACAGGATCATCTCGGATCCGGTCCAGACGGCCGTTGCATCCGTCCAGTGGGCTCCCTGCGGGGTCTCCGCCAGCGGCCTCCAGGTGTCGGCCACCGGGTCGTAGGCGGCACCGTCGGTGTGCGGTCCGACGTCGCGACCTCCATTGCCGCCCCACACGATGAGCTCGGAGCCCGTCCAGACGACCGAGGCGCCGGCCCGCGGGGCAAGCGGCGAGGGGGCAAGCGG
>JABDIW010000055.1 GCA_013003515.1 Acidimicrobiia bacterium | reverse complement strand
GCACCATCCGCCAGAACCTGTTCTGGGCCTTCTTCTACAACACCGCCGCCATCCCGCTCGCCGCCGCCGGCCTCCTCAACCCCATGATCGCCGCCGGCGCCATGGCCTTCTCCTCCGTGTCGGTGGTCACCAACTCGCTGCGCCTGAGAAGGTTCGGGGCCTGATTTCTCGGACGGCGTTCGGGCTACCACCTGAGTCCCCACCCATGCTCCAAACGCGATCCAAGGTCCTCTCTGGCTGCGCCTGTCTCCAGCTCACAGACGCGATCCAGGGTCTTCGTCGGTTACCACCCTCTCCCCCCGACCCCCCTCTCCCGCCCCAGCGGGCGAGGGGGGAGATGTGTGGGCCGCCTCCAACCTGATCTCCGCTCCGCTCCCTGCTGGAGATTCACGCTTCGTGAATCTCCAACGTGATTTCGGCTCCGCCGAAATCACGCAGCGTCCAGCTCCGAGTACAGGTCGACGATGACGCCGTTGGGGTCGATGACGGAGGCGTATCGCTGGCCCCAGAACGCGTCGAATGGCTCGAGGTGGGCAGAGTGCCCGGCTGCCATGACGCGGGCGAAGATGCCGTTGACCTCTGTCGGGTCGGCACACCGCACGGCAAGCCCGACACGGCCTCGCTGGGTTGGCGGCACCCATGACTCTTCGAAGGTGTGAATCAGTTCCTCGGTGTCGAGCATGAAGCGAACGCCACCACCGACATCGAGGTCGACATGCTGTTCCGAGTCGAGGCCGTCGGGGATGTCGAGGCCCAGCAAGCGGTAGAAAGCCAGGGTCTCGGCCATGTCCGCCACGATCATTCCAAAGGCATCGAGTGCCGTCATCTCGCCTCCTCGTCGGAGCCGAACCTACCTGGAGGAGAGGGCGATGTCCTTGCCGACCTCGACGATGCCGCCTTCGATCTTCGGTGACCCGAAGCCGCTGGTCGCCATCAAGGCCGCCGCAGCGTCGTTCTCCGCCAGGTACACGGCGTTGAGATGGGAAACACCGGCTTGAGCGGCACGCTCATCGAGCATGGCGAACAGTCGCGATGCAAGGCCCACCTGGCGCCACTCGGGTTTGACGACGACGGCGACCTCGGCATCGGGCTTGGTCGGGTGGCCTTCGTACCGTGCCACGGCCACTCCCTCCCCGTCCGGGGAGAAGACGACAAGGGCGAATCGGTAGACGTAGTCGACCGTGGCGAGGTAGCGGAAACGGCTGGTCGGGAGCTTGGGGCTGGGTGTCATGAACCGGCGATAGAGCGTCTCAGGGTCGGCCGCATCGAACTCGGCCTGGAGAAGCTCGGCATCGTCGGGGACGATCGGTCGCACGGAGACGGTCCTGCCGTCATCGAGCGTGAGCACTCGTTCGTACTCGTGTGGGTATTCCATGGGGACAATGTACACCATTTGCGAACACATGCTTGCAATTGTTTGCACCCGGAAACGACGCTACAGGGGTAGGTTGCGCGGAACATGGCCTACATCGACAAGCTCCGCCCGGCAGTCGCCCACCTCCTCGACGACGGCGAGACCATCATCGCCGCAGCGCGGGGGGTGGCGAAGGGAATGACGAGATTCGCCGTGATCGGCGGCCTGGCGGGGTTCGTTCCCTCGTTCCTGCTGGTCCAGAGCAACGAGCCAAGCCTCATGGGCCCGGTCTACACCGGTCTCGGCGTCGGGATCGGGGTCAGTCTCGGCTACTTCATCGGTGCCCGGGTGCTGGCGAACAGGGGATTCCCGGCCATCTTCACGCTGGCGGTCACCGGGTCCCGCCTGATCGTCTTCGGACGTGACTTCTGGGGCAGGGTGACGGGCGTGGCGATGTCTCCTGCTCTCGGGAAGGTCGACGTGGAGGTCGGCCGAGGCTGGCTTCTCGCCGCCAACCCGGGGACCATCACCGTGGCAGACAAGCAGTATCAGGTGCAGTTCCCCAAGGTGGAGAACCTGGAGTCATTCGTAGAGGAACTCAAGCGCTGAGCCCGGCGACTGGCTGTGCGGTCGAGCCCTCTAGCCTCCCCCCGATGGCGTATATCGACAGGGTCCGGGATCGATTCGGACCCCAACTCGAACCCGGCGAGGAGATCCAGGCGGCAGTGCGGGGTGCAAGGTCAGGGTGGTCGCCGTATCTGGTCATCGGCGCCATGGCCGGGTTCGTGATCGGCTACTTCGTCGCCGGATTCATCGGGTACGACGAGCTGACTACGGCACTCGGTCTCGGCCTGGGCATGATGATCGGTATCACCATCTGGTCACAGCGGGTCTCGGACGACCAGTTCACTGCCTTCTTCACGATTGTGGCCACCTCGCGGCGCTTGCTGGTCCTGGAACGTGACGAGGTGTGGGGACGCACGAAACGCACCCTCGGCAGCTACGACCGCGCCGAGGTCGCAATCGGGGCGCATCGGCAGGCCTGGTTTGGAGGCACACTCGACGTGACCATCGACGGCACCACCCATCGACTTCGGTTCTCCCCTGGCCAGCGCTTGGGAGACTTCGTCGCTGCGATCAGCCGCTGAGCTCTGTTGCCGGATCCCACACGTCGGTGCGGGCGATTCGAACCGCCAAACCGGAGTGGGTGATGAGGCGGTCTCCCGGCTCGGCGTCGGGCACGAAGCTCATGTTGATGTGACGGGTGACTCCTCCGAAGTCGACCTCGGCGATCGGGACGACGCCGGTTCGGTCCACCGACACCACCACACCGGGAACGGCCACACACATTTCACACCACCACGTCGACTGCGGTGAGCAGCACGTCTTGAGCATGCGGGTCGTCGATTCCCGTGGTGACGTCGATGACCAACTCTGCACCCTCCAGGAGCGATCCATGGGTGGCTCGCTGGAAGGCCTCGGTCAGCACCTCGGGCGACAGGTGAGACATCGCCCCCAACGTCACATGGACGCCGGCCACGCCCGTGGCGCCCTCGGCGCGTGCAGCGTCCTTTGCCTTGCGTACCAGGTCGTCGACAAGCGAGCGTTCATGCATGGGCGCCCTCCAACAGCGATGCCAGCTCCTCGACCACGGTGGCCACCGACTCGGCGACCGGTCGGCTCATGTCACTTCCCGGAGCGAAACGAGATCCTTCGATGCCATAGACGATCAACGATGGAGGGAGGCGGTCGAGTGTTCGTGCCAACTCAACGGCTTCTCCGATCCCAAAGAGGTGCGTCGACCGCGACGCCAGCATCGTCGGAAGCGGCCCGTCGCCGACGTCGATCCGGTGGATCGTTCCGACCGGGCTCCCCGAC
>JABDIW010000039.1 GCA_013003515.1 Acidimicrobiia bacterium | reverse complement strand
ATCGACCAGGGAGTGCTGGTCACGGAGGGCACGGCCCTGGAACTCAAGGGAGCTCTTGGCGGTGATGTCATCGAGGTCCACGTCTCCGAGGAGGCCTGCGGAGAAGGCAGGCGAGTCCTGGCGTCGTTGACCGATGAGGAGCCGGGTTATGACGAGTCCACAGGGATGCTGACCATTCCTGCGCCCGGCGGCGCAGTCACACTCCTGGCGGCGGTCCGCGGCCTCGACGACGCGGGGATCGTCCCCAACGACATCGCCCTTCGCAAACCCACGCTCGATGAGGTCTTCATGGCCGTCACGGGCCACACGGCCGAGTCCGTCGCCGAACCCGACGCAGGGCGCCAGAAAGGCCGGCGGCGGCGAGAGAGGAGCTCGTCATGACCGCCGTCGCCTCCGCCTCCAAGACTCGCTCACGAACCCCGGTGCTCCAGGGGATCAAAGACACCTGGGTGATCACCAAACGGAACCTGTTGCGCAACATCCGGCTCCCCCAGCTGCTGATCCTGTCGACCGTTCAGCCGGTGATGTTCCTGTTGCTGTTCACCTACGTCTTCGGCGGTGCCATCGGTCAGGCGCTGCCGGCGGTTGCCCAGGGTGAGTACCTCAATTGGCTCGTGCCCGGGTTGCTCATCCAGTTCGCGGCTTTCGGCGCTGGTCAGACCGCGATCGGGTTGACAGATGACCTGAGCAAGGGTGTCATCGATCGCTTCCGGTCGCTCCCCATGGCGCGTTCGGCCGTGCTCGCCGGCAGAACCGTGGCCGACACGCTGAGATCGTCGGTGGTGGCCCTCATCATGCTCACCGTGGCGGTTCTCCTGGGCTTCCGCTGGCAGACCAGCATCTTCGGGATGATCGGTGGCCTCTTGGTGGCCGGGGTGTTCGCCTTCTCGTTGTCATGGGTCATGGCCACGATCGGGCTCACAGTCAAGGATCCCGAGTCGGCTCAGGCGGCGGTGTTCCTCCCGGTGTTCCCGCTGGTGTTCGCCAGCTCGGTCTTCGTCCCGACCGGCACGATGCCCGGGTGGCTGCAGGCGTTTGCGGACAACCAGCCGATCACGGTCGTCGTCAACGCCCTGCGGGGGCTGATCCTCGGAGAGGGGGCGCTGCCTCCCGGTCAGACCACGGCGGGACAGGTGCTCCTCGCTCTGGTGTGGTCGCTGGCGATCCTGGCTGTGTTCGCGCCGCTGGCGGTGCGCATCTACCGGCGGACGGTGGGTTAGTAGTCGACCTCGGACAGCTTGTTGAGGCGTTGCAGGTCGTGCACCGCCTCGACGAAGCGAACGGTCCCTGTTTCGGAACGCAACACGAGTGAGTGGGTGCGCACGGTGTGGCCCTGGTAGCGGACCCCGTCCAGCAGGTCGCCCGAGGTGACTCCGGTCGCCGCGAAGAACGTGTTCGTCGAGTTGACCAGGTGCCGCTG
>JABDIW010000035.1 GCA_013003515.1 Acidimicrobiia bacterium | reverse complement strand
GTCTCGTGCTCGTCGTCGGCTCCGAGAACTCCTCAAACACCCAGGCGCTCGTGAGGGTGGCTGGAGTAGCGGGAGCCAGGGCCTATCGGGTGGATGGGCCCGATGCCATCGATCCCGCCTGGCTCGTCGATGCCACAACCGTTGGTGTCACTGCCGGTGCGTCCGCTCCCGACCAGCTCGTGTTCGCAGTCATCGAGGCCGTAGCGCCGACCGACGGGGTTGAAGTCGTCCAGGTGACCACCGAAGGCGAATACTTCCCACTCCCCCGCGATCTGCGCCGGCTGCTGGCGGCGCTGCAAGCAGCGGTCGAGGGCGGTTACAGCGCCCGCAACCCGGGCGAGAGCGGCGAACTCGACCACGACCGCGAGTGGACCGCCAACGAGGCGTTGGCGCTGCTGGCGCTCAGTCCCTCCCCGCAATCTGACTGAGCCCGGCAATATCAAGCACCCGCACGAGTCGATACCCGGTCTCGACCTGGCCGCGTCGCTTCAGCTCATTGAGCGCCTCATTGACCGATTGGCGACTGGCGCCCAGCAACGTGGCCATGGTGGCCTGGCTCAGGGCGACCTCCCCCTGCTCGTCGGATTCGTTCACGAGTAGCCCGGCCACCTGGGCAATGACCGTCCGGTGCATGAGATTGAGCACCCGGCGCTGGGTGCGCTCGAGCTGAGTGAGGCTCGCCACGAGCCAGCGGAGCGTGATGGCCGGAGACCGCGCCAGCTCGGGCAGCAGCCGATCGCGGTCGAAACGAAAGGCCGTCACATGTCCGACGGCCCGGGCAGAGGAGATGTAGGGCTGGTCGCTGAACATGGCAATGTCGCCGATCACGGCTCCGGGGCCCACCCGTCCCACGACCTCCCGCTGATCCGCCGGGCCACGGTACAGATCGACATCCCCCTCCCTGACGAGGAAGGCGCTCGTTGCTGCTTCACCTTCCTTGAAGAGATGGGTCCCCGGGTACTTCTTGACGATCGCGCCTGCGTTGGAGAGCGCCTCGAGATCGGCCGGTGACAACGGCAAATAGTCGGGGCGCCCAAACGAACGGGCCAGCCAGGCAAGGTGTTGCTCGTCTGCGGGTGTCTCGTTCACGATGGTCATGCCCCCTCAACGCCGCTGCCGGAAACCCGACCATGCAATTGTCGGCCAGCAGACACTCTAGGAGGCCCACCGTTACGTGGGTCTTGAACGCGCTACTCGACTCCGGCATAGTGCCGGCGATGCCCAGGTTCCCGACCGAGCCGTACTCAAAGTCGCTTGCACGACGATTGCGTCAGTCGATGACTGATGAGGAGCTTCGGCTTTGGTGGTTCCTCGGACGCCAGACGCCGGCCAAGTGGCGACGACAGGAACCGATCGGCCGATTCATCGTCGACTTCGTTTGCTATGAGGACCGGGTGATCGTCGAAGTCGACGGCGAACAGCACGTCGACAACCCCTACGACCGCCGTCGAGATGCCTGGCTAGTCGCGCAGGGCTTCGATGTTCTCCGATTCACGAATGC
>JABDIW010000026.1 GCA_013003515.1 Acidimicrobiia bacterium | reverse complement strand
GTGGAGGTGACGGGATTTGAACCCGTGGCCTCCTCGTTGCGAACGAGGCGCTCTGCCGAGCTGAGCTACACCCCCAGGAAGCGGCGAGGATACCAGCACCGGGTTGGCACTCCTCTGCCTAGGGTCCCCGCCATGGACATATCGCTGCAGCCCATCACCGACGACAACCTGCGCCCGATCATGGGGCTCGACGTGTCAGCCGAGCAGCAGCAATTCGTTGCTCCCAACAGCATCTCGATCGCCGAGGCGTGCTTTGCAGACGAAGTCTGGATGCGCGGCATCTTTGCCGGAGACACTCCGGTCGGGTTCGTCTTGTTGTCGGAACGTCGCTCAACGACGCGCTACTACCTGTGGCGATTCATGATCGACCACAAACACCAGGGTCGCGGATACGGCCGGGCGGCCATGACTCAGGCGATCGACTACGTGCGGACCCTGCCGAACGCCACCGAGATGTTCCTCAGCTACGTCCCTGCCGAGGGCGGGCCCCGCGACTTCTATGCCGGTCTCGGATTCGTCGACACCGGGCGTGAGCAGGACGGCGAGCTGGAGATGCGGCTCGCCCTATAGGAAGAGGCCCCCGGTCTCCCGGGGGCCTCTTCGCTCACGCAATGCGTGTGCTTGGTGTTCCTGATCTCAGGCGGTTGCCTCCGGGATCCGACCGGTGATGGCCTCTGCGGTGTCAGGAACGGTCACGTCCATGTCGTCCTCTCTGGTTGCCCAGATCAGGCCGAAACCGGACAGCATGAAGGTCAACCCAACGGCGCCGAACAAGGCGGCGAGGGCGAGACCCATCTGCAGGGTCGAGTGGGTGACGGTGCCGACACCGAGCTCCCCGACGAGACCGTGTGCAGTGCCACTCCAGGCCTGGCCACGGGCCACACCCTCGATCGGGTGCCTGCGGTCGAAGTCGGTCCAGTAGCGGCCGTCGACCTCGAAGGCGTAGTCGCCTGCTGCGAACGTCTCTCCGTTGTACTCGACATCGTTGGCGAGGGTGACGTTCTGGGTGCCGTGGAGCACGTGATAGACGATTGTCGCCATCTGGAACATGTACTCACTGGCCGAATTGACCAGCGGGTCGTTCGGATCGAGATCCGCTGCGACGACCGGGTAGGCCCAGTCCTCGGTGAGCAGCGTCATGATCGCGTCGGCGCCCTCGGTGGTGCCACGATCGATCAATTGGCCGTCGTCGTTGTAGCTGAGGGTGACGTTCTGTGCTTCAGAGAATGCCTGGAGCGAGCCGTAGCCGTCCTGGACCTTGAAGTACGCGACACCACCGGCGACCGCAAAGACGAGCCCGATCACCATGATGATGATCCCGACTGTCCTAAAGCGCTTTGCCATCAGAGCCTCCTCGGCTGGTTGTTTGGTTGGTTTGTGAAACCTTTCACAAGCATCATTTCGTATATCGACGATGTGCGATAGGGCCTGAGGTCACAGGACTGTCGGGACCACCTTGGGACTTTCGGGCTGCCGGCTACCGGCTACCGGCTGCCCGACTGCCGCAGGAAGCCAGGGGACAGACGCGAGGGAAACGTCGAGGTGGTTGGCGTTGGCGGCTGGGGACAGGCAGCCAGCTACTCCTGCGTGCGGGCCGGGATCGCAGCCAGATCCTTCACGGCCCGCGTGTACTGAAGGAGCACGGAGCGACGCAGGCAATACCAGCTGCGAGGGCCGTCTTTGGTTCGACACAGGACGTCGGCGTGACGGAGCACCCGGAGATGCTCAGAAATGGTCGATTGGGCCAGCCGACACTCGGCGACGATGTCCTGGACCGTCTTTGGCTGACAGTCACCGAACTGTTCGAGGATACGAATCCGGGCAGGGTGCGACAGTGCCTTGGCGACGAGGGCGATTCGTTCGCCGGTCATCGGTTCCGGGTCGGGCAAGCCGACCTCGCTGCAGGCGGGGGGATGGGGAATCGTCATCATCGCCTCCGTGGGACTCTGTCTCACCTTTGTGAACTGATTCACAAGCTTGAGACAGGATTTCGCACTTCGACGATGGGCGGTAGGGACGTTGGTCCCAACCGATCAGGCGAGATCGCGCCGGTATCTCTCCTGGAGGGCGGCTGTGGTGAGATCAGACCGGCTCCGCTCGACAAGAGACCTCGCCACGTCCGTAGTCCGGCGTAGCCCGCTGGTCATTCCATCGGGGTAGTCGAGTTCCATGAGGAAGTCGACCACCTCATCCATGGCTCCGAACGTCGCATCGGCAGCATCGAGGTCGCCGTCGCGTAGCTGATCGAGGAGCCGCCGCCGCATCTCCCCTACCGCCTCGCCGAGCCCCTTCAAGTACGGCACCGCATGAACACCGAGCACCGACGGAGGAGGGAGCGCATCTCCGGCGACGAGAGCTCGAGTGATCGCCGCTTCGGCGTACTCCTTGACCGCGTCGTAGAAGAACCCGGCGTGGTAGATGTCCGGGTGGCTGGCGAGCGCAGGTTCGATCTCGCCGATCAAGCCCACGGCGCCCGAGATCAGATCGTCGGCAAGAGCCATCTCGCCACGGTGGAGGGCACGGATCGCCTTGGACGAGGACTGAATGATCATCCGGCAGTTGCGCAGTGCTTGCTCACGAGCTTCGAATTTGGCGTCGAGCTCACCACGGACCTGGGCTCCAACCGGATCGAGACCCAGAGTCACGCCATCAACCGGCGACGACCTTGACCGACGGCTCCGGCTCGTTCACCGCGACCGGAGCACCGATCGGTACCACCGGGGCAGCAAGACTGCGCTGCTGCTTTATCTGCAGCAACAGTGCCACGTAGCCGGCGAACACGGCGTCGACTGCGAGCGTGACCACCAGCCACAACCAGCTCGAAGTGACGATGGCCGTGACGAGAGTGACGACCGCAAGGGTGCCGAGGAGCAGCAACATCCGCCGGCGTCGAGCCAGGGTCTGACGCCTCGCCTCGACCTCACGACGGGTCGACGCCATTGCCGCACTCGCCAGCTTCTCGGTGGACCGGGCGAAGTTGCGCGTCGTTGCACCCGGCGACGAACGCCGGGACTCGAAATAGCTGGGCAGGAACCAGGCCGCCCAGACCGCTGCCAGCAGCAGAAATACCAGTATCTCCACGGTTTGCCTTACTCCGTTGGGGGGTGTGCGGAGCGTAGGTTGTGCACTCCAACCAACCAAGGATTTGCCCTCAACAGGATCAACCCTGGCTGCTGGCATTGTGGTCGCTATCGCCGCCAACCAGCAACTCGACGGCGTGGCGCAGAGCGCCCTTCACGACCTCCAGGCCCTCGATGACGCCAGTCACCGAACCCGGAAGATTGATGATGAGGCACGCCCCGGCGCTCCCTGCCACGCCTCGCGACAACATGCCGTGGGGATTCACGCCGAACGTGGCGGCGCGAATCGCCTCGACGAGCCCCGGCGCCGACCGTTCGATGACGCGGCTTGTCGCCTCCGGGGTGAGATCTCGAGGGGACAGGCCGGTCCCGCCGGTGGTCACGATCAAACCGGCACCGGTGGCGACCGCTGCTCGCAGTGCACCTTCCACCGACTCGATGCCGTCTGGCACAACGACGATCGGATCCACCGTGAAGCCAATGTCGGCGAGGCGGCCGGCGGCCTCTGGTCCCGACCGATCCTCGGCCTCGCCGGCCGACACCCGATCCGACACGGTGATGACCATCGCCCTCATCGGTGCCAATCCCCCGAGGCGCCTCCGGTCTTCTCGATCAGGCGCACCGGCCCGATCTCCGGGCCGCGGTCCATGCCTTTGACCATGTCATACAGGGTGAGAGCGGCCACGGCGGCGGCGGTCAGCGCCTCCATCTCGACTCCGGTGCGGTCGGTGGCCCGGGCCGTCGTGACGACACGGGCGCCGCCCTCGACCCGCTCCACATCCACCGTGACCGCCGAGAGAGCGATCGGATGCGCCAGCGGGATGAGATCGGGGGTCTTCTTTGCGGCAGAGATGCCGGCAATGCGGGCTGCGGCCAAGGCGTCGCCTTTGGGCAACGCCCCGGAGAACAGCACGTCGGCCACCTCCGGGGACAGCGACAGCAGGGCTTCGGCGGTGGCAGTGCGTGCCGTGGTTGCCTTGTCTCCGACGTCGACCATTCGTGCCCTGCCCTCGTCGTCCAGATGCGACATGTTCATGCCAGCGCCTCCTCCGCGGTTCTCGACTCGGGCCAACGGATCATCTCGAGAGGCACAGTCTCGCCGGCCTCGACGACCCCCCGACCGACATCGACGACGGCGAAGGCGTCCGCCGCGGCGAGCGCCGACAAGACATTCGACCCCTGCGCCCCACTCGGCGTCGCCTCCCAGCCGTTCGAGCCGTTGCTGGTGGCGACCCGAACGAAGACCGTCTTGGCAGGGTTCGTCACGACGTCCTGCGTCATCGTCCCGGCGATTCTGGGCCGGAACAGGGCGGCCGATCCGAGCAGCTTCATGATCGACGGCCTGACGAACTGCTCGAACGAGACCATCACCGAGACCGGATTGCCGGGAAGCCCGAAGAACGG
>JABDIW010000023.1 GCA_013003515.1 Acidimicrobiia bacterium | reverse complement strand
GTCGGCGACTTCTCCGTCGACGTGGCCTTCCTGGTCGACCCCTTGTCGGTCGCCATGATCCTGTTCGTTTCCGGGGTGGGCGCGCTGATCCACCTGTACTCGATCGGCTACATGCACGGCGACCCCGACTACCCCAAGTTCTTCCTGTATCTCAACCTGTTCGCCTTCTCGATGCTCATGCTCGTCCTCGGCGACAACCTGCTGCTCACCTTCCTGGGTTGGGAGGGTGTGGGTGCCTGCTCGTACTTCCTCATCTCGTTCTGGTTCACCGATGAGGCCAATGCAACGGCGGGCAAGAAGGCATTCGTCACCAACCGGGTCGGCGACTGGGGGTTCATGGTCGCCACCTTCTTGACCTTCGCCACGGTCGGCTCGATCGACTACCTCGCCATCAGCGGGGCTGCATCCCAGCTCAGCACCAACGCCGCCACCGGAATCGCGCTCCTGTTGTTCATCGGCGCCGCCGGCAAGTCGGCCCAATTCCCGCTCTATCTCTGGCTGCCCGATGCGATGGCCGGCCCGACACCGGTGTCGGCGCTCATCCACGCGGCCACGATGGTCACCTCCGGGGTGTATCTCCTGACGCGGGTCAATTCGGTGCTCTACGAATCCGCCGAGTGGGCCACGAATCTGATCGCCTGGGTCGGCGTCGGGACTGCGCTGTTCGCAGCGACGATCGCAGTGGCCCAGAACGACATCAAGAAAGTGCTCGCCTACTCGACCGTGTCTCAGCTCGGCTACATGGTGCTGGCCGTCGGGGTCGGGGCCTATGTCGCCGCCATCTTCCACATGATCACCCATGCCTTCTTCAAGGCCTTGCTGTTCCTCGGCTCCGGGTCCGTCATCCACGGTATGGACGGCGAACAGGACATGCGTCGCTACGGCGGGCTCCAGAAGCTCATGCCGATCACCGCCGTCACCTTCATCATCGGCTGGCTCGCGATCGCCGGAGTTCCCCCCTTCGCCGGCTTCTGGTCGAAGGACGAGATCCTGCTCTCGGCCTGGGATGTGGGTGGCTGGAACGGCACGCTGCTCTGGGGTGTCGGTCTGCTCACGGCCCTGCTGACCGCGTTCTACATGAGCCGGCAGGTGTTCATGACGTTCTTCGGCCGCTATCGGTACGCCGATCCCGACTCCGCCGAGGTCACCGAAGCGTGGAATGCCTACCTCGCCGCCGTGTCCGACGAGGTCGTCGCAGCCGACGAGGCCCTCGCGGGGGCCAGCTCGGCTCGCGCCGATGCCCGCGAGGCGACCGTTGCGGCCGAAGCGGTGGTCTCCGAGGCACGAACCGCCATCGCCGACGGTGCCGAAGAGGATCAGGAAGAGCTGCAGGCCGGACTCGAGTCGGCAGAGGCGGCCCGGGCGGCGGCGATCGAAGCCGACGAGGCCACCGGAGCTGCCCACGAGGAGGCCTCGACGACCGCAGTTGCCGCTCGCACCCGTCTCGAAGAAGCCCGCCAAGCGCAACGATCACGGCCGATACCGACTGCGGGTGAGGCGATCGACGCCGGAGATGCCGCTGAGTATCTCCCCGATACGGTGGCGCCGCGAGCCGAGCATCATCCGCACGAATCGCCCTGGACCATGACCGCACCACTGGTGCTGCTCGCCGGCGCCAGCATCGTTGGTGGCGCCATGAACCTGCCCTTCACCAAGGGACTTCACTTCCTCGAGAAGTGGCTCGAGCCGGCGCTCGCCCACGGACACGAGATCTCCGCCAGCGGAGCCACGAAGTGGCTCCTCGCCATCGTGGCCGTGGCCGCGGGCATCACCGGTATCACCGTGGCCGCGCGCACCTACCTCCAGAACCGCGTCGATGCCGAACAGTTCGAGCGGCCGATCCTGGCCAAGGGCTGGAACTACGACCAGGCGGTCACCGCATTCATGGGCGGGCCCGGACGCCTGCTGTTCGATGCGGTCACCTGGTTCGACGCCCACGTGGTCGATGGTTTCGTGAATGGCGTGGCGACGACCGTGCGGGCCAGCGGTGGCGTCGTGCGCAGGGTCCAGACCGGCTTCGTGCGTTCCTACGCCCTGGCGATCTCGGTCGGTTCGGTGGCGCTTCTCATCTGGTTCCTGATCAGGACGACGGCCGCATGAGTTCGCTGCTCGCCGCCGGAGGCGCATCCGTCACGTTCCCCGCACTCAGCACGCTGATCGTCATCCCTGCCCTCGGTGCGCTCGCCATCGCGATCACACCGGCCGGTCGAAGTGAAGTCCATCGACTGCTCGCGGTCCTCGCCACCGTCATGACCGGCGCCGTGAGCCTGTGGGTTCTCCTCGTCTTCGAGAAGTCCGAGCCCGGATTCCAGCTGCGGGGCGAGGAGCCGACCACCTGGGTCGACAGCCTCGGCATCACGTGGGACCTGGGCATCGACGGGATCAGCCTGTTCCTCGTCGTGCTGAGCGGACTCCTGTTCCCCCTCGCCGTGCTCGGCGTGCAACCCGAGCACGACGCGAAGCCGTACTACGCCTGGCTCGTGCTTCTCGAGGCCGGGATCATGGGCGTGTTCGTCACGCTCGATCTCTTCTTCTTCTTCGTGTTCTTCGAGATCGTGCTGGTCCCGATGTATTTCCTCATCGGAGCCTGGGGACACGGGAACCGGGTCTACGCCGCGACCAAGTTCTTCCTTTACACGATGTTCGGCTCGGCGCTGATGCTCGTTGGAATCCTCGCCGTGGTGTTCCTGCACCAGGACGCAACCGGTGTGCTGACCTTCGACATCGTCGAGCTGGCCGAGGGCCAGTCGTGGGGGGTCGAGGCCGGCCGGTGGATGTTCGTCACGTTCGCGCTCGCCTTCTCGGTCAAGGTGCCGCTCGTTCCGGTTCACACCTGGCTTCCCGACGCCCACACCGAGGCTCCGACGGCAGGGTCGGTGATCCTGGCCGGCGTGATGCTGAAGCTCGGCACGTACGGGTTCTTGCGATTCGGGTTGTACCTCTTCCCCGAGGCATCGGTGTGGTTCGCACCGGTGATGCTGGTGCTGGGCACCGTCGGCATCATCTACGGCGCCATCGCCGCCACGATGCAGAAGGACCTCAAGCGGCTGGTCGCGTACTCCTCGGTCGCCCACCTCGGCTTCATCGTGTTGGGTACCTTCGCCATCACGACCGAAGCGCTCACCGGCTCGGTGATGCAGATGGTCAACCACGGCCTGTCGACCGGTGCCCTCTTCTTCCTCGTGGGCTGGCTCTACGAACGTCGCCACACCCGCGAGATCGCGGCCCTCGGTGGCCTGCAGAAGGTGGCGCCGGTGTTCGCTGCCGCCTTCACGCTCGTGATGCTCTCCTCGATCGGGCTCCCGGGCCTCAATGGCTTCGTGGGCGAGTTCCTCATCCTCCTCGGCGCTTTTGTCGCCTACCCGGTCATCACCGCAGTGGCGGCGACCGGTGTCATCCTGGCTGCGCTGTATCTGCTGTGGGCGTATCAGCGCGTGTTCCATGGTCCTGTCGAAGGCGACAACGCCGAGATGAACGATCTGACGCTCGGCGAGGGGCTCGTCCTGTTGCCCATGCTGGCGCTCATCGTGTTCCTCGGCGTCTACCCCAAGCCCATGCTCGAACGCATCGAACCCGCAGTCGACGCCCTGATCGTGCATGTCGAGGAGAACGTGGACGACTGGTCCGAACCGACCGCCGACGTGATCGAACCCGCCGATGACCACGGCGAGGACGATGACCAGGGAGAGGGGGAGTAGTGCTGGCCCAGATCTCCACACCCGACGTCGACTTCGCCATCCTGGCTCCGCTGCTCATCCTGGCCGCCGGCGGTGTCTTCGCGCTGACGATCTCCTCGGTCACCAAGGCGCTCCCCGCGTGGTTCTTCACGGCCTGGGCGGTGCTCGCCGCGCTCGCGGCTGCGGTCGCGGTGATCCCGCTGTGGCACCGCTACACCGGGGAGGGGGAGGGTGACGGCGCGACCTCGACCATCAGCAACACGATCGGATTCGACGGTTTCTCGCTGTACCTGACGGTGACGATCGCGTGCGCGGTCGCGATGGCGTCGCTGCTCGCCCACCCGTACCTGGTGCGCGAGAAGCTGGTCGGCCCGGAACTGCACGTCTTGTTGTTGCTGTCGGGCTCGGGCGGCGTGGTCATGGCTTTCGCCAACGATCTCATCGTCTTCTTCCTCGGTCTCGAGACGCTGTCGATCGCGGTCTACGTGCTGGCGGCGATGCACCGTCGCCGGTTCGAGTCCCAGGAGGCCGGCATGAAGTACTTCGTGCTGGGCGCCTTTGCATCGACGTTCCTCCTCTACGGCATCGCACTCGTCTACGGCGCCACCGGCTCGACCAACCTGGTCGAGATCCGCAACACCCTCGACCAGACCATCATCGTCGAGGACGGTCTGCTCCTCGGCGGGCTGGCGCTACTGATCGTCGGCCTCGCGTTCAAGGTCGGCGCCGTGCCGTTCCACAGCTGGACTCCAGACGTGTACCAGGGTGCGCCCACACCGGTCGTGGCCTACATGGCCTCAGGTGTGAAGGCGGCCGGATTCGCCGGGTTGCTCCGCATCCTGTCGGTGACGTTCGCCCCGGTCGTCGACGACTGGGGGCCGCCGCTCGAGGTGATCGCCGCCCTCACGCTGCTGTTGGGCGCCTTCAGCGCCATCGTCCAGACCGACGTGAAGCGCATGCTCGCGTACAGCTCCATCAGCCATGCCGGGTTCATCCTGCTCGGCGTCATCGCGGCATCGGGCCGGGGCACGGCGGCCGCCCTGTTCTACCTCGGCACGTACACCTTCCTCGTCGCCGGCACCTTCGGCGTCTTCACCGTCATGGGCGGCGAGGGCGACAACGACCACGACGTCAGCCGATTCGCCGGTCTGGGACGTCGCCGACCGCTCCTGGCCATCGCCCTGCTCGTGATGTTGCTGGCCCAAGCCGGAGTGCCGCTGACCACCGGGTTCTTCGCCAAGTTCCAGGTGATCGCGGCGGCCGTCGAGGCCGAGGTGTACTGGCTGGCCGCGGTCGCCATGATCGCCGCCGTCGTCGCCGCCTACCTCTACATCAAGTTGATCATCTCGATGTACCTGGTCGATGTCGATGTCGATGTCGATGCCGATGCCGATGCCATCTCGGTACCTCGACCGATCGCGGTGGTGATCGGTGTGGCCGCCCTCGTCACCGTCGGGTTCGGGATCTTCCCCGGCATCATCGATTCGGTGGCACAGGACGCGCTCGCAGAGCTGACGTTCGGGAGCTGAGCTCGTGCGCATCTCGCGCGACGAGGCCCGTGAGATCGCCATCACCGCCCTCCTGCTCGCCATTGCGCTGCGGATCGGCTCCGGTCTGGTGCAGGGCATCGACGAGGTCAGCCGGGACTGGACCACCCGATCGCTGTTGGGTCGGATCCTGGCGCCGATCGGGTCGACGATCGGCATCATGACGCTCGGTCAGGCCCTGCTCGCAGCGCTGTCCCCGGCTGGGAGCGTTTCGGCCCGGCTGGTCGGGCTCTCGCGTGCGGCCGCGGCGGTGGTCGCCGTTCTCGGGGTGATGGCGGCGCTGAACAGCCTGACCGCGGGATTCAGCAACTGGACCGATCGTCTGTGGTTCGCCATGGCGAACGGAATGACTGCGGCAGTACTCGGCGGTGCCGCCTGGTGGATCCTGACCAACCTCGACCCGGAGAGGTGAGGATCAGGCTTCGAGGAAGATGCACTCCCCGGGGCACTCCTCGGCCGATTCGATCACGCTCTCGATGAGCGCGTCGGGAACTCGGGCCATGCCTTCACTGCCGGCGGGGTTGTTCGTGCCGTCGAACAGTTTCTCCTCGCCGAAATTGTCCGCAGATTCCTTCACGTAGAACAAGCCGTCGTCTTGGCCGAAGAACACCGCGGGTGCGATCTCTTCGCAGAGACCGTCTCCGGTGCACAAGTCCTGATCGATCCAAACCTTCATAACTGCGGCTCTCCCTGATACGTGTTGGGCCTCTCTCAGTCTAGGTACTCGGCGGCGCCCTCACACGGCTCCATCCGGGCCCGATTTTGCGCCCGTACATCAGCAGTATCGGACGATCTGGCGGCTACATTCGTGACGTTCGTAACGTCCCGGCGCAGACCTTGGCCCGGACAAAAGCCGACAGATAGCCTGAGCCCCCGTGTCCGACTTCCTTCGTAGTTATCTCGTCGTCGCAATCTTTGGCGGCGTCGGCATCGCGCTCGTCGGCGCGTTCCTCGGGATCGCCTCGATCCTGCGGCCGTCGCGCCCGTCGGAACAGAAGCTCGAGAGCTACGAATCGGGCGTGGATCCCTCCGGCAACATGTGGTCGCAGTCGAACATCCGCTACTACGTGTTCGCACTCCTGTTCGTCCTGTTCGACGTCGAGGCCGTGTTCATCTTCCCCTGGGCCAGCCGGCTGGAGGCACTCGGGCTGTTCGGTCTCGTCGAGATGGCGATCTTCGTGTTCATCCTCCTGCTCGGGCTCATCTATGCCTGGCGGAAGGGGATGCTGCGGTGGGTCTAGTCGAATCGGGCAAGATACCCAAGCCGCTCACGACGCTGCTCAACATGAGCCGCAAGTACTCGCTGTGGGTCTATCAGTGGGGGCTGGCGTGTTGTGCCCTCGAGATGGGAGCGGCGTTCGCGTCCCCTCGCTATGACGTGATGCGTCTCGGCGTGATTCCGCTCCCGGCCAGCCCGAGGCAGGCAGACATGGTCGTCATCTCGGGCACCGTCACCGACAAGATGGCGCCGGCGATTCGTCGCCTCTACGAACAGATGCCCGACCCCAAGTACGTGATCTCGATGGGTTCGTGTGCGAACTGTGGCGGGCCCTACTGGGACAGCTATTCGGTCACGAAAGGGGTCGACCAGATCATTCCGGTCGACGTCTATGTCCCGGGCTGCCCCCCGAGGCCCGAGGCCCTGCTCGAGGGCATCGTCATGCTCCAGGAACGTATCCAGAACGAGGACATGGCCGAACGCTGGACCGGCGACCCGATCGTGGTGGGATCATGAGCGATGTTGTCGAGACCGAGGATGCCGTCGAGGTCGACGAGGTCCGCGAAGCCCAGCTCGAGGCCCTCGGGTCCGAGCTCGGTGATGCCATCGTCGAGACCTTCGTCAAGCCCGGCGACGACATATGGGTGCGGGTGTCACGCGAGGCGTGGGTCGAGGCCGCCACGGTGCTACGCCACGAGCTCGGCTTCGGCTTCTTCAACTTCTTGTCCGCCATCGACTGGATGCCGTCTCCCTACGGGCGCGACATGGACAGCCAGGTCGACGTGACGCTCGAGGGCGCCGAACCGAAAGAGCCCGAGCCCATGGAATGGGGCTACGCCGGCGGGGCCACCCGATTCCAGATGCTGGCGCGCGTCAACGACGTGACGACAGCTCGCGGCGTCACCCTCAAAGCGGATCTTCCCGACGACGACCTCTCGATCCGGACCTGGATCCCGGTCTATGCCGGTGCCAACTGGCACGAACGCGAAGCGAGCGAGATGTTCGGTATCGACTTCGTCGGGCACCCGAACCTGCGAAAGCTCTACCTGCCGGGCGCGTTCGAGGGTTATCCGATGCGTAAGGACTTCGCCCTCCTGAGCCGTCGCATCAAGCCGTGGCCAGGCATCGTCGACGTCGAACCGATGCCGGGCGACGACGACGGGGATGGCAACGGGGACGGAAACACATGACCGCCTCCGACACGACCGCCGTCTCCGACGCCGAGAAGCTCCGGTACATCTCCCAGCAAGCCGCCGACGCGCGCGTCAACGTCGAGATCGAGACCGAGGGCATGACCCTCAACATCGGTCCCCAGCACCCCGCCACGCACGGCACCCTGCGGATCATCACCAAGCTCGACGGTGAGCAGGTCGTCGCGGCCGAGCCGGTCCTCGGCTACATGCACCGCGGCTACGAGAAGCTGGCCGAGGTGCGCACCTATCCGCAGGTCACGACCCTGGTCAACCGCATCGACTGGGTGGGCAGCTTCGCCAACGAGACGCCGTTCATCCTGGCGGCGGAGAAGCTGATGGAGGTCGAGGCACCGCCCCGGGCCCAGTACATCCGCACGGTCCTCCACGAGATGAGCCGCATCGCCAACGTCATCTTGGGCATCGGCGACATGGGCGTGCAGGTCGGCGCGGTCACCCCGATCTTCTTCGCCTTCCGCGACCGCGAGTACGTGCTGAACCAGATCGAGGCCGTGACCGGCGGACGTTTCCACCCCAACTTCGACCGCATCGGCGGGCTCAAGGACGATCTGCCGGCCGGCTGGATCCAGAACACCAAGAACGCCATGGTGAAGGTACGCGAGTTCTGCGATCAGATCGAAGAGCTGATGTACGGCAACGAGATCTTCCAGGCCCGCACCCGGGGCATCGGCATCATCCCGAAGGACATCGGCCTCGCCCACGGGGTCTCGGGCGTGAACATCCGGGGCTCCGGCGTCGACTGGGACGTGCGCCGTGACGGCCTGCCCAGCGGCCTCGTGTACGACCAGGTCGACTGGAAGGTGTGGACCCATCCCGACGGCGACAGCTACAGCCGCATGTGGGTGCGGCTCCAGGAGGTCCGGGAAGGCAGCAAGATCGTCGACCAGCTCCTGGACAACATCCCGTCGGGTCCGATCATGGCCAAGGTGCCGCGCATCATCAAGGTGCCACCCGGTGAGGCCTACGTCGAGACGGAGAACCCCCTCGGGGTCATGGGCTACTACGTGATCTCCAAGGGCGACCTCCACCCGTACCGCGTGAGGATCCGCTCGGCGTCGTTCAACAACATCTCGATCGCGCCCTGGCTGTTGAAGGGCGTGTTCGTGCCCGACATCATCACGATCCTCGGGTCGCTGTACTTCATCCTCGGGGACATCGACCGGTGACCGTTCTCTCGATCGAACTGGCCTATTGGCAGCAGACGACCCTGCGGGTGCTCGGTGGCGCCGTCGCCGTGCTCCTCCCCGCCGGCACCCTCGTCTACATCTACCTGTTCAAGTTGATGAGCTTCGTCCAGAGCCGTCTCGGTCCGATGGAAGCGGGACCGGCCGGGTCGCTTCAGCTCGTGGCCGAGGTCGGGAAGGCCTTCCAGAAGGAGGACATCTTCCCGCGCAAGGCCGACCGCATCGTCTTCGCGGCGGCACCGTTCGTCGTGTTGATGAGCACGTTCCTGCTCGTCCTGGTCGTGCCCTTCGGCCCCGACGCCTGGTTCGTCGATCTCGACACCGGCGTCTTCTTCGCCCTCGCGGTCTCGTCGGTCTCGGTCATCGGCATCCTCATGGCCGGCTGGGCGTCGGCCAACAAGTACTCACTGCTCGGAGGCCTTCGGGCGGCGGGTCAGCTCATCGCCTACGAACTCCCGCTGGTGCTCGCCGTGATGGGCGTCGTGATCCAGGCCGGCACCCTCAACATGCAAGACATCGTCCTCGCCCAGGCCGAGGGAGAGATCTTCGGGTGGGGCGGCATCGGCAACCCCTTCATCCTGACGCAGTTCCTCGGCTTCGCCATCTTCCTCGTCGCCATGCAGGCCGAGCTCACCCAGCCACCCTTCGACATGCCCGTGGCCGAATCCGAGCTCGTGTCGGGCTACATGACCGAGTATTCCGGAATCCGATTCCTGCTCTTCTTCATCGGCGAGTTCGCGACCGCCGGCGTGTTCTCGATGGTGGCGGCGACGCTGTTCCTCGGGGGCTGGTGGGTGCCCGGGATCGACCCCGATTCGAACCTCTTCAACGTGATCGGCCCGATCGTCATGTTCGCGAAGGTCATGCTCGTGACCTTGTTGATCTTCTGGTTCCGTTTCACCTACCCGCGTTTCCGCGAGGATCAGCTGCAGCGCTTGGCGTGGAAGGTGCTCATCCCGCTGTCGCTCCTCAACATCGTGATCACCGGCGTTCTCAAGGTGGCGTTCTGATGGGCAGGTGCAGCCAATGGGCATAGTTCCCGGTCTGATCAAGGGACTCGGCGTCACGGCCAAGTCTGCGTACGAGACGATCTTCCCCGACGGTCCGCTCAAGCCGCCGAGCCCGAGCAAGGGCGCGGTCACCGTCCAGTACCCACACGAGAAGGAGACTCCGGCGCCACGGGCGCGGGGCGTGATCGCCCTGCACGAGGAGAACTGCACGGCGTGCATGCTGTGTGCCCGGGAGTGCCCGGACTGGTGCATTTACATCGAAGGCCACAAGACGAAGGCGCCGCCGCGGCGCGCCGGCGGCAAGCCGCGACAGAAGAACATCCTCGATCGTTTCGACATCGACTACGCGCTGTGCATGTACTGCGGCATCTGCGTCGAGGTCTGTCCGTTCGATGCGCTCTTCTGGAGCCCCGAATACGAGTTCTCCGAACCCCGCATCGCCGACCTGCTCCACGACAAGACCCGGCTGGGCGAGTGGATGGAGACCGTCCCCGAGTTCGAGACCTACGAGGCGGGGTCCGAGGCCAAGGTCAGGAAGGTGCCCAAGTGAGCGCCGCCGCTCTCGTACTGGCCGAGACGGGCGATCGACTGACCCGGGCCGAGTTCGACATCCCCGAGAACGTCGCCTTCGCCATCATCGCCGGCCTCATGCTCTTCTCCGCCGTCAAGATGGTGACGACGAGCAACGTCGTGCACGCCGCGCTGTACCTCGTCATCGTGCTCGCCGGCGTGGCGGCACTGTTCATCCTGGTCGGCTCCGACTTCGTGGGAGCGACCCAGATCCTGGTGTACATCGGTGCCATCGTCGTGCTGTTCCTGTTCGGCATAATGCTCACCCGCGCCCGCCTCGGCGATGACGAGACGGTCGAATCGGAGCGTCGCACCATGGGTGTCGTCGTCGGCTTGCTGCTCTTCGTCGTCATGGCGTTCGCCTTGATCGACGGGTACGAGAACACCGAGATCGTGTTCAGCGAGCCCAACCCGGTGGCCTACGAACCGCAATCCCACCAGATCGACGACCTCCCCACGCCGGTGGTCGACGCCCTCGGCATCGTCGGCCCCTCGAGCGACGAGGTGCTGATCGACACGCCCGAGTTCGAATCCCTCCCGCCCGAGCTGCAACGTCGCGTGCCGGGAGCCGAGGTGTTCGGCAACAACAAGGAGATCGCCGACTCGATCTTCTCGCAGTACATCGTGGCGTTCGAGGCCGTGTCGGTCCTCCTCCTCGCCGCCCTGATCGGCGCCGTCGTCGTGGCCAGGAAGGAGTAGCGGAACCATGATGCTCAACCAGTTCCTGTTGCTCGCCGCCGCCCTCTTCTGCATCGGCGTCTATGGGGTCCTCACCCGCCGCAACGGTGTGCTCGTCCTGATGTCGGTCGAGCTCATCCTCAACGCGGTCAACATCAACCTGGTGGCCTTCGGAGCCTTCCGCGACAACGTCATGGGTGACGTGTTCGCGGTGTTCGTCATCGCCGTCGCCGCCGCCGAGGTCGGCGTCGGTCTCGCCCTGGTACTTCTCATGTATCGCAACCGTCGGAGCATCGACTTCACCGAAGTCGACGCGTTGAAGGGCTGATCGTGTCGCTCCTCGTCCTCGCCGCCGAATCGGTTCCGGAGGTGTCGTTCACCCGCGATGCCAACTGGTTCCTCGAGAACGTCTGGATCGTGCCGCTGCTCCCGGCACTGTCGTTCCTGGGCATCCTGTTCTTCGGCAAGCGCCTGCCTCGCGGCGGCGCCGAACTTGGCATTGCCGCGCTCGGTCTCGCCTTTCTGTTCGCGGTCGTCGCCAACATCGCCTGGTTCGACCATCGCGACAACTACGACTACCGCGACGCCGAACCGGCGACGGAGCTCGACCACTCCGCCGGTGTCGGCGACACCGTTCTCGACATCGACGGCGAGTCCGACACCGTCGTCCTGGCCGCAGCCGAAGAATCCGAGGGCGGCGAGGAAGCGCACCCTGCCGTCGCCGTGCTGAAGGGTCGCACGTGGTTCGAGAACGGGGGCGTGGCCTTCGCGGTGGGCACGCTGCTCGACGGTTCGTCGGTGATGATGCTCTTCGTCGTCACCCTCATCTCGCTGCTGGTACACGTGTACTCGACCGACTACGTCAAGGGCGACGTGCGGTTCACGCACTTCTTCGCGTTCCTGTCGTTGTTCAGCTCGTCGATGCTGTTCTTCGTGTTGTCGCGCAGCACGATCCAGCTGATCACCGCCTGGGAGCTGGTCGGCGTCTGTTCGTTCGTGCTCATCGGACACTGGTGGGAGGAGAAACCCAACTCCGACGCCGCCCTCAAGGCCTTCCTGACCAATCGGGTCGGCGACATCGGCCTGCTCGTCGGCATGATCATCCTGTTCTTCGCCGCCGGCAACACCTTCGACATCGTCACGATCAACGAGAAGGCGGTAGCGGGGGAGATCAGCCAGACCGCGCTCACCTGGGCCGCCATCTCGCTGACCGCAGCGGTGATGAGCAAGTCGGGTCAGTTCATCCTGCACACGTGGCTGCCCGACGCCATGGCCGGCCCCACCCCGGTGTCGGCGCTGATCCACGCCGCGACCATGGTCGTCGCCGGCGTGTTCATGATCGCCCGCCTCTACCCGGTGTTCTACGAAGGGTTCGGGATCGCAGACAACTCGGTGAACGGGTTGGCCGTCATCGGCGCGGTGACCGTCGTCTTCGGGGGCCTGCTCGCCTTCGTACAGGACGACATCAAGAAGGTGCTCGCCTACTCGACGGTGAGCCAGCTCGGCTACATGGTTTTGGCGCTCGGCGTCGGCGCCTACACCGCCGCGCTCTTCCATCTCTTCACCCACGCCTTCTTCAAGGCGGGCCTGTTCCTCGGCTCGGGTTCGGTGGCCCACTCCGTGCACAGCTTCGACATGAAGAAGGACATGGGTGGCATGCGCAAGTTCCTGCCGACGCCCTTCATCACGTTCCTGATCTGTTCGATCTCGCTCGCCGGAGTCTTCCCTCTGGCCGGCTTCTGGTCGAAGGACGAGATCCTCGTCGGTACGGGCGGTCTGGGGGTCGGCGCCGACAAGGCCAACGGCTCGTATCACCTCATGTTGATCATGGGTCTGGTGGGCGCGGCATTGACCGGCGCCTACATGACCCGATGCATCTACCTCACCTTCTTCGGAGAGTTTCGAGGCCACGGCCACCCCCACGAATCCGGCCGCGCCATCACGGTGCCGCTGATCATCCTCAGCGTGTTCGCCGTCGGTGCCGGGTTCTTGAACCTGCCACCGGGCTTTCTCGCCGGGAGCGCCGAGGAGCCGACCGGATGGCAGGAGCGGTTCGGGCACTTCGTCGAGCCCGCAGCCGCGTACTTCCCGCCGATCGGCCATGCCGTACCCAGCTGGGGCCTCGCCATCATCGCCAGCATCATCGGCCTGGCCGGGCCCGCGGTCGCCTACTGGTACTACTTCGTCAAGGTCGACGGGCTGGCCAAACAGACCGGCGAGAAGCTCACCGAACTGCCCAACGGCATCACCAGCCGCAACGCCTGGGCCGGCGCCGGCCACGCCGTGCTCGTCAACAAGTACTACCTCGATCACCTCTACAACGACGTGATCGTGGCCGGTGTGAAGGGTCCGCTGGCCCGGGTCGCGTACTGGTTCAACCAGAACGTGCTCGACGGTGTGGTCGACGGTGCCGCCGACGGCGCCGTCCGGTCCGGCCGTTTCGTGTACGACAACATCGACCAGAAGGTCGTCGACGGAGCCGTCAACGGCTCCGGCTTCCTATCCAGCCAGAGCGGGCAGGGGCTCCGCCGCATGCAGACCGGCAAGGTCCAGCAGTATGCGGCGCTGCTGTTCGCAGGTGCCACGATCCTCGCTGGCATCTTCATCGTCGTCATCTAGGGACAACAGGAAAAGATCACATGGAAGACTTCAGGGAATGGGGACTGACACTGGCGGTATTCCTACCGCTGGTGGGCGCCGCGATCATGATGGCGTTCCCGAAGACGGACGAGCAGATCCACAAGGTGATCGCCCTCGGCACATCGCTCGCGGTCGCGGCCATCGGCATCGTGCTGCTGATCGACTTCGACTACGACGCCGCCGACACGATGCAGTGGGCCGTCACCCACGACTGGATCGACGTCATCAAGACGCAGTACGCGGTCGGTATCGACGGCATGTCGCTGCCGCTCGTGCTCCTCACGATGCTGATAACGCCGCTGTGCATCATCTACTCGTGGAACCACTTCCCCGAACCCCACAACCCCAAGGCATTCCTGATCCTCATCCTGGTGCTGCACACCGGCATGATCGGCACGTTCGTGGCCCGCGACCTGGTGCTGTTCTTCGTCTTCTTCGAGGTCGTGCTGCTCCCGATGTTCTTCATGATCGCGGTGTGGGGCGGCGAGGAACGCAAGTACGCCTCGCTCAAGTTCTTCCTGTTCACGTTGTTCGGCTCCGCGCTGATGCTGGTCAGTTTCCTGGCGCTGTTCTTCCTGAGCGGCGGCGAGACGTTCTCGATCACCGGGCTGGCCGACGCGGTCGTGTCCGAGGGGGTGAGCCGCAACGCCCAGCTCTGGATCTTCGGCGGCATGCTCCTCGGCTTCGGCATCAAGGTGCCGATGTTCCCGTTCCACACCTGGCTCCCCGACGCCCACACCCAGGCGCCGACGGTCGGGTCGGTGATCCTGGCCGCCGTGCTCTTGAAGCTCGGCACCTACGGCTTCGTGCGGATCGCCATACCGATCCTGCCCGAGGCGGCGGTGGCCTGGGCCCCCTGGATCGGGCTCCTCGCGGTGATCGGCATCATCTACGGCGCCCTCGGCTGTCTCGCCCAGACCGACATGAAACGTCTGATCGCGTTCTCATCGGTGGCGCACATGGGTTTTGTCATGCTCGGCATCGCCACCCTGACCGACTTCGGGATCAACGCCGCCATCTTCGGCATGGTCGCCCACGGGCTGATCACCGGCATGTTGTTCTTCGTCGCCGGTTCGGTGAAGGAGCGGTACCACACCCTCGAGATCAGCCGGCTCGGCGGTCTGCTCATCCAGGCGCCCCGAATGGGCTGGATCCTCGGCTTCATCTCGATGGCTTCGCTCGGTCTGCCCGGGCTGGCCGGCTTCTGGGGTGAGTTCCCGGCAATCCTCGCCGCCTACAGCCCGGCCAATGGAGTCGACACGACGCTGTTCCGGGTCTACATGGTGATCGCGGCGCTGGGCACCGTCCTGGCCGCCGGCTACCTGTTGTGGCTGCTGCAACGCACCGCCTTCGGAACGCCGTCGGAGGAGTTCGCCGACGATCCCCACATCGTCGACGCCAACCGCGAGGAATGGATCGCCTGGGCCCCGATGCTCGTGCTGATCCTCGTACTCGGCATCTACCCGAACCTGATATTCGGCGTGACCGATCCGGCCGTGGAGGAGGGCATCTCGGAGTGTCTGTCCTATGAGATCGAGGGTGACGAGGCCAGTGCGAACTTCGACGTGGGCGAATGCGAGCGCAACGGAATAGACGCGGCCCTGGCCGCGTCGGGACTGGCGCTGGGAGACGAGTGACCCCATGAGCGCCCTACTCGCCCAGGTCGTGCCCTTCGAGCGGCCACCGATCGACTGGCATGCGGTCGCGCCCGAGCTCGTGCTGCTGGGGTTCGGCGCGCTGCTCACCACGATCGACGTCGTCCTGCTCGAACGGGGTCGCAAGTTCACCGCACCGTTGGCGGGTGTCGCACTGCTGGCGACCATGATCCCGATCATCACCCTCGCCGTCGACGGCGCGGATCGCACGCTCTTCAACGGGGCCTACGTCGTCGACAACTTCGCCTTGATCATGAAGGCCGTGTTCTTGTTGTCCGGCTACGTCGTGGTTCTGCTCTCGACCAACTACATCGCCGAGGGCGACTACTGGGAGAACGAGTACTACGGGATGCTGATCAGCTCGATTCTGGGCATGGTCGTCATGGCCTCGGCGCGCGATCTGATCACGATCTTCGTCGCCCTCGAACTGTTGTCGATCCCGGCCTACCTCATGGCCACGTGGCGCAAACGAGACCTGAAATCCAACGAAGCCGGTCTGAAGTACTACCTGATGGGGGTCTTCGCGTCCGCGGTCATGCTCTACGGCATGTCGCTGCTCTACGGGGAGTCGGGAACCACGATCCTCGCCGACATCGGTCCGGTCCTCGGCGCCCAGGCCGACTCGTCGACCATCACCAGCCTCGCCATCGTGTTCGTAGTCGCCGGCTTCGCCTTCAAGGTGTCGGCCGTGCCCTTCCATACCTGGGCTCCGGACACCTACGAGGGCGCTCCGACCCCGGTGACCGCCTTCCTCGCAGTCGCATCGAAGGCGGCCGGATTCGTCGCCCTCGTGCAACTGATCTTCGTGGGCTTCTGGGGCCGCGGCGACGTCTATGAACCGCTGATGTGGGTGCTGGCGGCGGCATCGATGACCGTCGGCAACCTCATCGCCCTCCGCCAGACCAACATGGTCCGGCTCATGGCCTACTCCGGTATTGCCTCGGCCGGCTACATCATGGCCCCGCTGGCGGTCGCCGGGGTCAGCGCCGACGTGGCCGACGAGGCCCTGCGGGCGGTCGTGACGTATCTCGTGATCTATGCCGCCATGAACCTCGGCGTGTTTGCCGTCATCATGGCGGTCGCCCGCAAGACCCGCTCGGCCGAGATCACCTCCTACGCCGGACTGTTCGGCTATGCGCCGGGTCTGACCATCGCCATGACGGTGTTCTTGATGTCGCTCGCGGGTATCCCACCGCTCGGTGGCTGGTGGGCCAAGTTCGCCGTGTTCAAGGCACTCGCCTCGGCCAACACCGCGTGGGGCTGGGCTCTCGCCGTCGTCGCCGCCGTCAACTCGGTCATCGCGCTCTACTACTACCTGAGCGTCCTGCGAACCATGTGGGCCGACGAGGCTCCCGATGGTGACGTCGCCCCGATTCGGGTTCCGGCGGCGCTCGTCACCGCGCTCGCCCTCACCGGCATCGCCACCTTGGCCTTCGGCGTGTACCCACCTCTGGTCAACGACGTGGCCGATGTGAGCCTGCTCGGAGTCGGCGGCTGACCGAATCGTTGACCCCACTCGATCGTCTGGTCCGGGAGCGCATCGCCATTGAGGGGCCGATTCCCTACGCAACGGTGATCGAGCTGGCGCTCTATCACCCCGAGCACGGCTTCTACTCCCGGGGCGGAGTGGCCGGTCGCCGGGGCGACTTCCTCACGAGCCCCGAGGTCGGGCCACTCTTCGGCGGCCTCGTCGCGGAGGCGCTCGATCGCGAATGGGATCGGTGCGGCCGGCCCGACGAGTTCGTCATGGTCGACGCGGGGGCCGGACCGGGCACCCTCGCCCGTTCGATTGGAGCGGCCGAACCGCGCTGTCGGGAGGCGCTCGTCCATGTGGCGGTGGAGCGATCCGAGGCACAACGAGCCCAGCACCCCGACGGGATTCGATCCGTGGGTGCGATGCCGACCGGGCCCGTCACCGGACTGGTATTCGCCAACGAGCTGCTCGACAACCTCACCTTCCAGCCGGTTCTGCGTGTCGACGGCGAATGGGTCGACGCGGTGGTGGAGGTGCGCGACGGCCGGCTCGTCACCGGGCCCGGTCCGGCGGCCGCCGATGGACCCGACGACGGGACCGACGGATTCATCGCCCAGCGGGCGGCGGCGCGCTGGCTCGACGAGGCGCTGACGGTGCTCGAGCGGGGACGAGTGATCGTGGTCGACTACGCCCGAACATCGGGCGCCGATGTCGAGGTCCGGACGTACCGTGGTCACGAACGGGGTGGTGATCCCCTCGCCGACCTCGGTTCGCAGGACATCACGGTCGACGTCGACCTCGAGCAGTTGGCCCGACGGATACGACGTCCCGACTCGGTCACGACCCAGGCCGAGTGGTTGCAGACGCTGGGGGTGGAGGCGCTCGTCGACGAGGGCCGGGACCAGTGGAATGCCGGGGCCGCCGGTGGCGGGCTCGACGCCCTACTCGGACGTAGTCGTATCCGTGAGGCGGAGGCGCTGTGCGACCCAGACGGTCTGGGCTCGTTCACCGTCGCGCAGTGGGTGGTCGGCTGAGGCGATTTTCCCATGAACGGAACCCCGGGCGCGTCTACAGTGGCGCCATGGCGAACGCGGAGCGGACCCCCCTGGAGCTGGACGACTGTGCCCTTTCCGTCGGCCGCTATTCGGTCGGTGTTCCGTTGAACCGAACCGGCGAACAACTCGTCGAGGCCTATCTCGAGCTCATCACGATGGTCCGGGACAGCCGACCCGAGTCCCTGCGGTCCGAGGACATCGACGTGATCGTCGCCGAGACGGGCCTGGATCGCACCTTCATCGAGAATCGGGTGAGTCACCACCTCGCTTCGTTCGCCTGATCGATCCGGGCTCGAGAACGTAACCGGGACGCTGTCCCGGCTACTGTTGCGCCGAGCAACCGTGACAAGGAGGCCCGATGGGCGAGCCGACGATCGAGGTGTACGAGGACGAGGCGAGGGAGTTCCCGCCCTCGGCGGATTTCCGGGCGAACGCGCTCGTGACCGATCAGAGCCTCTATGACGAAGCCGCTGCCGACTACGAAGCGTTCTGGGCCCGTCAGGCCCGGGAGCTGCTCACGTGGCGCTCCGATTTCACCGAGGTGCTCGACTGGGACCTGCCCTTCGCCCGGTGGTTCGCCGACGGCACGCTCAACGTCAGCGAGAACTGCCTCGACCGACATGTCGCCGCCGGCACGGGCGACAAGGTCGCCTTCCACTGGGAAGGTGAACCCGGCGATACCGAGACGCTGACCTACGCCGAGCTCCTGGCCGAGGTCTCCAAGTTCGCCAACGTACTCAAGGGACTCGGGCTCGAGAAGGGCGATCGCGTCGCGATCTACATGCCGATGATCCTCGAGCTGCCGATCGCCATGCTCGCCTGCACGCGAATCGGCGTCGCCCATTCGGTCGTGTTCGGCGGCTTCTCACCCGACGCCATCAAGGATCGCTGCGAGGACGCCGAGGCCAGGCTGGTCATCACCGCCGACGCCGGCTACCGGCGAGGTGCGCCATCCGACCTGAAAGGCAACGTCGACGCCGCTCTCAGCGCCGGCGCCCCGAGCGTCGAGAACGTCATCGTGGTCAACCGGTGCGACACCGAGGTCGACATGGTCGAGGGTCGAGACCACTGGTGGCACGACTGCATGGCCGACGCGTCGGACGACTGCCCGGCCGAACCGATGGAGGCCGAGCATCTCCTGTACCTGCTCTACACGTCGGGCACGACCGCAAAGCCCAAAGGGATCATGCACACAACCGGTGGCTACCTCACCCAGGTTGCGTTCACCCACAAATACGTCTTCGACCTGCACCCCGAGACCGACGTCTACTGGTGTGCCGCCGACATCGGTTGGGTCACCGGACACAGCTACATCGTCTACGGTCCGCTCACCAACGGCTGCACCAGCGTCATGTACGAGGGCACACCTGACACCCCCCGCGTCCAAGACCGCGACGGGGACGATCGCGCCAACTGGCGCAAGAACCGGCTCTGGGACATCATCGACCGCTACGGCGTGACCCAGCTGTACACGGCTCCGACCGCCATACGTACCTTCATGAAGTGGGGGGTCGGCGAACTCGACGGTCACGACCTCTCGAGCCTGCGCGTGCTCGGAACGGTAGGCGAGCCGATCAACCCCGAGGCGTGGATGTGGTACCACACCAACATCGGCCGCGAGAACTGCCCGATCGTCGACACGTGGTGGCAGACCGAGACCGGCGGGCACATGATCACGCCGCTCCCCGGCGTCACCACCACCAAGCCGGGCTCGGCCTGTCATGGCGTCCCCGGGGTGTTCGCCGAAGTGGTCGACGACCACGGCAACGTGGTCGAGGAGGGCGGTGGCTACCTCGCCATCGCCCGGCCCTGGCCCGGAATGCTGCGAGGGATCTGGGGGGATCCGGAGCGCTTCAAGGACACCTATTGGAGCACCTACCCGGGCAAGTACTTCGCCGGCGACGGCGCCCGACTCGACAGTGACGGGTACCTGTGGCTGCTCGGTCGGGTCGACGACGTGATGAACGTCTCGGGCCATCGCATCTCGACCACCGAGATCGAGTCGGCGTT
>JABDIW010000492.1 GCA_013003515.1 Acidimicrobiia bacterium | reverse complement strand
TGTACACCACCGAGAACGGGTGCTTCGCCAAGACGTACGGTCTCGATCCTGACGACGAGCCCACCATCTACGCCGGAACCACACGCTCGGACGCATGGCTCGAGAACGTCGGGGTGACAGCGGATGGAAAGGTCGACTTCTTCGACGTTGCGCACACCGCCAATGGCCGTTCGACGTTCCCGCTCGCCAACATCGAGCACCGGTCACCGATCGGCGTTCCCGCGGCCGACTTCCTCCTCATCCTGAACCGCAACGAGGATCTGATTCCTGCCGTGGCCAAGTTGGAGCCGGCTCAGGTTGCGGCGTACTTCATGCTCGGGGAGACCAAGGGGACCTCGGCCGGCGGCGCAGCCGAGGCCGGCAAGCGGCTTCGCGTGCCTGGCACGAACCCCTTCTTCTTCAACGACAACGCCATGCAGGGCAACCGGCTGATGGAGCTGATCGCCACGATGCCCCACCTCGAGGTGTATCTGATGAACACGGGGCGGGTCGGCGGCAGCGACGACGACGATCGCTCGAAGAAGGTGAAGATCAGGCACTCATCGGCTGTGGTGCAGGGCATCGTCGACGGCTCGATCACGTGGGAGAAGGACTCCGACTTTGGGTACCTGGTGGCTGCCGATCTCCCCGGTTTCGACGACGTGGAGCTGCTGCAGCCTCGTCGGCTGTATGAGCGCCAGGACCGCATGGATGAATACGCCGAGATCGTGAAGCGGCTCGGCGACGAGCGCGTCGCCTACCTGTCTGCCTTCGGGCAGCTCGATCCTGCTGTGCTCGCCGGGATCGGCGGATAGCCATCGATCGGATCCGGGGCCTGTATTCTCGGCCCACCCCCGAATAGGAGCCGCTGTGTCCGTTGACCCGATCCCCGTCTTCACCCCTGCCCCCGATGTCGAACGGCATTGGGATCAGTTGCGGACGGCTGCGGAATCCGTGATCCGTTCTGGCTACTACATCCTGGGCCCCGAGGAGAAGGCATTCGAGGCGGAGGCAGCCGCCTATCTCGGTGTCGACCATGCGATCGGTGTGAACTCGGGTACCGATGCCCTCATCCTGGCGCTGCGTGCCCTCGACATCGGTCCGGGCGACGAGGTCATCACCACTGCCTTCACCTTCTTCGCCACGTCCGAGGGCATCGACATGCTCGGTGGGACCACCGTGTTCGTCGACATCGACCCGGTGACGTTCAACATCGACCCCGCCGCCGTCGAGGCCGCGATCACCGAGCGGACCAAGGCGATACTCCCGGTGCACCTGTTCGGTCAGGCCGCCGATATGGATGCGCTCG
>JABDIW010000489.1 GCA_013003515.1 Acidimicrobiia bacterium | reverse complement strand
CGAGCGCCAGCAGTCCGAGACCGACTGCGGCTGCCGCCGCGCCGGCGACGGCCGTCACCGCATGTCCGCCGGGCGCCGCCGCACGACCAGCCGACCGTTCGAGGCGGGAGAAGACCATGACGAGGGGAACGGTGATGAGCGCCAGGGATGCCACCCACACGGGACGGGCCATCCACCAATCGGCGGTAAGTGCCTCGCCCCGCAGGCCAATCCCCGAGACCATGGCAAAGAGCACACCGAAGGCCATCGCCGGAAGGTGCCACAGATAGACGGTCATGGCGAGCGCATTGGCCGAGATAACCGTTGCCCACACCCGCTCTCGTTCGAGCCAGCGGCGCACCGGATCCTCGAGCGCCAGCACGATGCCGAACTGGAACAGTCCGACCGCCATGAGCATGCTGGTGGGCGGCTGAGTGTTGCCGAATTCCTCACCGGGCACGCCGAGCATGCTTCGTGAGTAGAGACCAACGCTCGACAAAACGATGAGGGATGCCAGCCCCAGCGCCGCCAGCAGACCGGCCCGGAACCGACCGGCGGTCCTGCCTTCCCGCCAGAAGAACCCGAGCTGGTGGACGGCCACCCATACGAACAGGTAGTTGACGTAACCGATGCCGACCAACCCGAGATCGCGCACGAGCACGTCGACACACGCGGCCGCGGCCACGAGCACGAGCGGAACGACAAGCCCGAACCGTTGATGGAGTCGCAGCATGATCGGTACGAGCGGAATGACGAGCAGGTAGACACCAAGAAACCAGACGGGAACGGCCACGAGCATGGTCCCGACTTCCAGCGTCTCCGGGCTCAGCCTCACGACGTGGGCGAACAGGAGGGTAAGACCCGTCCACACGGCCGCAAACACCAGCGTCGGGCGCAACAGGCGACTCATACGTGAGCGGACCCAGTCGGCATAGCCGATGCCCTTCGCCTGAGCAGATGTCCAGGAAGCCGAGTTGGCGAAACCTCCGACGATGAAGAAGACCGGCATGACCTGTAGTCCCCAGGTGAGGAACTGCATCCACGGCACCATGCCGAGGATGTTGTTGCCGTGTATCGCACCGGTCCCGTCGATGGTGATGACGGCCATGAGCCAGTGTCCGACTACCACGACGAATATCGAGAACACCCGCAGCAGGTCGATGTAGCGATTGCGGGACGCCGGTGTTCGGGCAACAAGTTCCTTGACATTCACGGGGGTTCTCCTGGTCTTCATGCCCCCATCATCGAACAGACCGGGTTCGCTCTCTATCGGGATGGTCCCTGATTCGGGTCCAGGGATCCCGGAGTCGTGATCGTCGGCCCGCCGGGGTCGCTATCGCTCCTGCCCGGCCCCCATGCCGGCAGGACCCTTAGGGGATGTACTGCTCGTCGAGGCGCACGATCTCGCCGCCCTCGATCGTCACCCACCACGGGTCATAGCGGAGGTTGCCGAGCATGTCCTCGGTGTCGTCGTTCATGATGCGGACGAACTCGGCATACGGCACCGGCACCCCGGATGTGTCGGGCGCGGTGTCGGCGTTGTACCAGACCGAAGTCACAACCACCGTCGGCGCCACCGGGAGCGCCCAGATCTCGCCGGACCGGTTGCGGATGTAATAGTCGTTCGGGACCGGTATCTCGGTCTCCCCATCGTCACGGGCCGCCCGGTTGGCATCTTCCCCCGTGAACCAGACCGCCAGATCGAACGACAGCGAGTCGGCTTCGACGGTTTCAGGCTGGACCATTCCGAGATAGACGCCATCCTTCAGCATCGTGATGTCGTCGGACCTCAATGGCTCCGCAACGAGATACCGGTACTGGATCGCCACTCCATCGCCGTCCCAGTCCGAATCGGACCCGGTGAAGGCAGCCCACGTCGCCGCCGACCGAAAGCTGGTCGCACACGGCCCACAGGCGAGGTCGAGGAGGGTGAACGTCTCGTCGGGCAGCGCCGGTTCGTAGGGACCGCGCGCGAGGATCACGCGCTGGCCGTCGAAATCATGGATCCGTGCGTATGGCTCATAGACCGTGCCGACGGGAAACTCGACGATCAGTCCGCTGCCGCGACTCACGATGAGCCGGGCGTGCTCGATGATCTGCCGCGGCTGGCCTTCATCATCGAGCTCGACGTACGGACCTTCAATGACTGCACGGAGACCGTTGGCCGCCAACCAGGAAACGTTGCCGGTTTCGCTGTAGCCGACCGATCCCCCGGCGGGTTCTCTCACCCGCTCCCCCGTTGCGAGGTCGACAAAGAACGCGTCGTGGTACCCGAGGCGAACGACGGGTCCCGAGGGCGTGTCGATGACCTCGATCAGGTCACCGACTATGTCCGGCGCGGCCAGAACGGGCCGCTCGGCGTTTTTCGGCAGCCACCACAGTCCCCCGGTATCGAGCCAGACAAACCCGCCCGCGCTATCGCGAACCAGGCTGTCCGGGCCGAAAATCGGCTCGGTCTTCCATACCTGCAGTCCCGTCTCGGTCCAGATCCCGTCGATTCCGTGGACGAGATACCTGGCGTCGCGAATCACACTCCAATCGACGACGGGCGCGCCAAGAGTTGTGGAAGTCGTCGAGGTGGTCGAGACCGTCGACGATGTCGATGTCGTCGACGACACGTCGGAAGTCCCGCAGGCGGTCAGAACGAGCGCAAGAGTGACGAACAGGACCGAAAGCGATCGAGGGGTGGTCATGGCTGGTTTCCTTGTCTATGAATCCCGAGTGCGGAGTCGGGATCGCTCCGACGGGCAGGGCCCGTGGTACGCCGATAAGACGCCGCCGACGTGAAGAATGTTTCATGGATTGCCCTAGACGTGGGCACCCACCTCTGCTGCCACGCGGGCCGCCCGCTCGTTTCTCCAGCCGACCATCACGCCGAACCCGACGACGAGAATGATCCCAAGCCAGCCCCTCGCTCCCGGGTCCTCGTCCAGGAGCAGCCACGCGGCGATGACCGCCGCCATCGGCTCGACGTACATGGTCGAGCTCAGAGTGCTCACCGGCACCCGGTGCATGGTGCCGAGATAGATGAGACCGGAGATTCCCGTCAGACCGATGCCGAGAAACAAGACGAGACCGATGTCACCATCGACGTCGGTGACGGCGGACGCGGCCCAGGGCAGGGTGACCAGTGACGCCACCAGGCCTTGCCAAGCTCCGAACCGCACGGCACCGAGATCGGCCGCGCCGGGTTTGACGTTGAGGAGCATGGCGGCGAGCAGCAAGCCGGAGG
>JABDIW010000022.1 GCA_013003515.1 Acidimicrobiia bacterium | reverse complement strand
CTCGGTGTCGTCGGTCGAGTACCGCCTCAACGGCTCCTGTGACGACTTCTGGGCGATCTTCGGCACGGCGTGCGACGTCCTGGAACGATCGCAGTGGGAAGCCCAGCAGGCGGAGTGGATCGACCTGGCCAACGGGTAGGTCCGTCGACCGAGGTCGGTCTACCTCCTACCTACGCAAAGATGGCGTCGATGGCTTCCTTGCGCTCCGGCGTCATCTCGGCGAGCACCCCGAGCGCCTTCATGTTCTCGTGAACCTGCTCCACCCGGCTGGCGCCGGTGATCACGGTGCTCACATCGGTGTTGGACGCGGTCCAGGCGAGCGCCAGCTGGGCTGCCGTGCACCCGATGTCGTCGGCGATGGCCATGAAGCTGCGGACCTTCTCGTTGGACTCCGGATTGGTGAGGAGGTCCTGCAGCCACTTGACGCTCTCGCCACGGCTTCCCTCAGGGATGCCGTCCAGGTATTTCCCGGTGAGGAGGCCTGACGCCAACGGGCTCCACGTGGTGAGTCCGAGCCCGATGTCCTCATACAGCCGCCGGTACTCGTCTTCGACCTTGGTGCGGTTGAAGAGGTTGTATTCGGGCTGCTCGACGACAGGCTTGCGAAGGTGATGCCGTTCGGCGATCTCCCACGCCGCCCGGATCTCGTCTGCCGACCACTCCGACGTCCCCCAGTACAGCGCCCGGCCAGACGCAACGATGTCCGACATCGCCCACACGGTCTCCTCGATGGGTGTCTCCGGATCGGGCCGGTGGCAGTAGATCAAGTCGACGTGATCGAGCCCGAGCCGCTCCAGCGACTTGTCGACCGCCTCCATCAGGTACTTGCGGTTCAGGGTCCAGTGGGCGTTGATGGCGGACTCACCGTGGATGCCCCAGAAGAACTTGGTCGAAACCAGGTAGCTATGACGGGCCCAACCCAGCTCCTTGATTGCCTCACCCATCACGGTCTCGGACTGACCACCTGAGTAGACCTCGGCGTTGTCGAAGAAGTTGACACCGGCCTCGTAGGCCGCCCCCATGCACTCGATGCTCTGCTCGACCGCCTGCCTGCTCCCGAACGTGAGCCAGGACCCAAACGACAACACGCTGACCTTGATCCCCGCGTTCCCCAACCTTCGATACTGCATGTCAGCCAAGAGAGCCTCCGTTATTCGCGTGCAGTCATCATGATCGCAAAGAGCGGTCCCTAGTCGCCAGTCCCTAGTCCCTAGTCCCTGGCAAGAACCGGAGCTAGGGACTAGGGACTAGGGACTCAGGAATCAAAGAACCCCCGGCATCTGCCGGGGGTTCTTTGGTTTCGCTTGGCTTCTTCCTACATCATTCCCATGTCGGGGGCGCCGCCGTGGCCGTGGCCACCTGCGGGCTCCGGCTCGGGCTGCTCGGCGATCAACGCCTCGGTGGTGATGAGGAGCGCCGCCACCGAAGCTGCGTTCTGCAGCGTCGAGCGGGTCACCTTGGCGGGGTCGATGACCCCGGCCTTGAGGAGATCCTCGTACTCACCGGACTGGGCGTTGAAGCCGAAGCCATTGCCCTTGCCCTTGCGGACGGCGTCGACGACGACTCCACCCTCGAACCCGGCGTTCGAAGCGATCTGACGGAGCGGGGACTCCAGAGCGAGACGCACCAGCGCACGACCGGCCTTGGTGTCATCGCTTCCGCCACGAAGCTTGTCGATGGACTCCTGAGCCTTGAGCAACGCAACACCACCGCCGGGGACGATGCCCTCTTCGACAGCAGCACGAGTGGCCTGGATGGCGTCCTCGATGCGGTGCTTCTTCTCCTTGAGCTCCACCTCGGTGGCTGCGCCGACCTTGATGACGGCAACGCCGCCGGACAGCTTGGCCAGGCGCTCGGAGAGCTTCTCACGATCCCAATCGGAATCGCTGTTGTCGATCTCCTGACGGATCTGCTTCACCCTGGCCTCGACCTCGGGATGGCTTCCGGCGCCCTCGATGATCGTGGTGTTGTCCTTCGACACGACCACACGACGGGCGGAACCCAGCAGGTCCAGCGTGACGCCGTCGAGCTTGAGGCCGACCTCCTCGGAGATGACCTGGGCGCCCGTGAGGATCGCGATGTCCTGGAGCATGGCCTTGCGGCGCTCGCCGAACCCGGGGGCCTTGACGGCCACCGACCCGAACGTGCCCCGGATCTTGTTCACGACGAGCGTGGCGAGAGCCTCACCCTCGACATCCTCAGCGAGGATCAAGAGCGGCTTGCCCGCCTGCATGACCTTCTCCAACACGGGGAGCAAGTCGTGCACGGCGCTGATCTTCTGGTTGGCGATCAGCACGTACGGCTCCTCGAGCACCGCCTCCTGGCGGTCGGGGTCCGAGATGAAGTACGGAGAGATGTAGCCCTTGTCGAACTGCATTCCCTCGGTGAACTCGAGGTCCACACCGAACGTCTGACTGTCTTCGACCGTGATGACACCCTCGTTGCCCACCTTGGAGAGGGCATCGGCGATGGTTTCGCCGACGGTGGCGTCCGCGGCCGAGTTGGCGGCGACATACGCGATCTGGGCGTGCTCGGAAGCGTCGACCG
>JABDIW010000440.1 GCA_013003515.1 Acidimicrobiia bacterium | reverse complement strand
CGCTCGGGTGGGTACTGGGGGGCGTCGGCGTCGGTGCGGATGAGGCGCACGATGTCCTTGCCGATCCGTCGGTCATACATCGGGGCTTGGCGAACGCCATGGCGTCGAGCGAACTCTTCTGCTTCCGCGACGCGGTGCGGCTGCTTCTCGAGTCGGTTGGGTTGACGGCGGAGGCACTCGGCGAGCGGTCCCCGGCGGAACGATGCGGCGACGTCGGCCTTCTCCAGGAGGTAGTGAACGGCGTCGTTGTCCCACGGATCGTCGCCCCGCGGGTTCGGGTAGGTCGTCGGCGCTTCGGGCATGGGTGTCTCCGTGGATCGGTTTGGTTGATGACGGGGGAGTTGGTTGCGTTCGACTACTGCCAGGGTTCGACCGCAGACCCACAGCAGTTCGTTGAAGAGGTCGACGGAGGGGGAGGACGAGCCGGATTCGATGCGGGCGATGGTTGAAACCGGCTTGTGGACGAGCGCGGCGAGTCGCCGCATCGAGAGGTTCGCCTGCTTTCGTGCTTTGGCAAGCTCATTCGCGGGTCGGAACACTGTTGCATATTCGCCTACAGTTTCCGTACTGTCAATCGTCGGATGAGAGCGGGCCCGAGCTGGCCCACCCCCGATCTTGGTCAGAAGGCTTCTTCGCCGGGCTTGTCGCCTACTGGTGGTCGGGCTGGTACCAGTGGTCCCAGATGTTGGCGGGGTGGAGGCCGAGGGCGACGGCGGCGCGGTCGGCTTGGGTGTCGGTGAGTCCTCGGAGCTGCCAGCGCCACACGGTGCGAGTGGCGACACCGACCTGGCGGGCGAGCTGGGCGACGGGCGGGTTGCCGGCGGAGGCGAGGAGCGGCGCGAGCGGCCACCGGACGAGGGTGAGGGTGTCGGCGGTCATGCGCTGACCTCTTCGAGCACGTCGCTGTCGACGGTGTCGGGCTGGGAGGCGTCGATGTGGTCAACGGCGGCCAGGGCTCGGGCGGCGACGATGAACAGGGTCTCGGGATCGGCATCGAGGATGCGGAGCCAGTGGGCGAGGTAGGAGGCGTGGTCATCCCGGGCGGTGGGGGTGATGCCGAGGTGTGCACATGCGATGGCTGCGCCGAGCTCGGCGACAAGTTCCTCTGCGGCACAGGCGTCGTCACCGAAGCGGCCGGTGAGGTCTCGGGCGAGTCGGGTCGGGTGTCCGGTCCAGTGGCACAGCCCGTGGGTGGAGGTGCTGTAGAAGCCGGCGGTGTCGACGAACTGGTGCCGGTCGGGGAGCTCGATCCGGTCAGGCTGGGGGAGGTAGGCAGCGTGGTTGTGGCCGTAGGTGATGGCGGCACCTGTCCCGGCGATCCAGGCGTCGGCTCGGCTGTCGCGGTCTGCGCTGGTGGTCAGCTGGTGGTGGGGTGGGGTCCAGCCGTCGACCTGGGCGCGGTTGAACACCGGGTGCACCATGGGGACGAGCCGGCGGCCGGACTCGTCGACCTGGTCGGCGTCGACCTGGTTGCGGCGGGCGGGGACCCACTGACACAGCGGGCTCAGACGAGAAGTTGTTCGTGCGTGGAGCGAACGTCAGTTCGACTGTCGGTGGATGCCGGTACGATGGTCGGATGGGGAAGTTCATCTATCAGGATCTTGGTCAGCGGTCGCGTGGGGACGTCGTTGAGGTGACGCTGACGAAGGGTGCGAATGTTCGGCTGATGGATCCGGCTAACTATCGCAGCTTCCAACGTGGGGAGAAGCACCGATTTGTCGGTGGGCTTGCGAAGAAGTCGCCAGTTCGGCTCGAGATCCCGTCGAGCGGCCACTGGTATGTGACCGTAGATACGCAGGGCCTGCGCAACGGCACGCAGGCGAGTTTCAGGATCATCAAGGCCTCCGCGCTGAGACCGTTGTCCCCGATTCGGGATCGCCGCCAGCAACTTGCGGAGCTGGTCGACAACGCTGCCGATGTCGGGCCGGGTGGCGGCGGGCGAGAGTTTGACGTGTTCGTGTCGCATGCTGCTGAGGACAAGGAAACGGTCGTCCGGCCACTTGCTCACGCGCTCCAGAAACGTGGACTGTCTGTCTGGTACGACGAGTTCGAGTTGCGAATTGGAGACAGCCTGCGCCGGAAGATCGACAGCGGTATCGCTAGGAGTCGCTTCGGGCTTGTTGTGCTGTCGAAGTCGTTCTTCGCCAAGGGATGGCCGCAATATGAGCTCGACGGCCTTGTCACGATGGCGGTCGGAGGGAAGCAGGTGCTCCTCCCGATCTGGCACGAGATCTCGAAGGACGAGGTCGGTGATCGAAGCCCATCGTTGGCTGACAAGGTTGCTCTTCGCACCGCCGACTACGGAGTCGATGAGATCGCTGATGAAGTGGCGGCAGTGATCCTGGATAGCGCGATTGGCTCGGGAGACCCTGCGTGATCACTCAGTCCTCCGCCGGCCGGATGGCCTTCGAGCAGATGCGGCGTAACTGACAGCGACCTGATCGATCACTGCCGTCTCAGCTGGGCTGAGCCCGGCAGATGGTGCGATGCGGGCGATCACCGCAAGAAGCGTGGCGGAGTCGTAGGCGAGGCGTGTCTGAAGCGTTTGGTCGTTCATGGCATCTCGTTTCTGTGCGCGAGAGGGCCGGGCCCGAGGTGCTACTCGAGCCCGGCGCTGGCGCTGGCTAGAAAGGCTCCTGTCCTGGCTCGTACTCGGCCGGTTCGGCCGGCTCGGTGGAGGCTTTCGGGGCGTCCAAGTAGCCCACTAGCGCCGCCACGACTTCGTACCTTTCTCGGGGCTTGCCGGTGTCCTTGTCGGTCCACTGGGAGTGGGAGAGGCGTCCGGTGATCGAGACGAGTCGGCCCTTGGCGAGGTACTTGTGGTGCTGTTCGGCTGGGGCGCCGAAGCACTTGATGGGGATGAAGTCGGCGCCTTCGGTGCGGCCTCGGTCGACGGCGAGTCGGAAGGTGCAGATGGGGTTGCCGTTGGTGGGTTCGAGTCGGGGGTCGGTGGCGAGTCGGCCGACGAGGGTGATGGTGTTCATGGTGTGTGCCTTTCTGGTTGGTGCCCCTTGGTCGGGGTGTTCGGGGTGGCACAACCGCCGGGTGTGAGCGGAGACGCAGCCCG
>JABDIW010000427.1 GCA_013003515.1 Acidimicrobiia bacterium | reverse complement strand
GTCAAGCGCCGGGCAATGGCCGCCCACGCCTCCCAGATCCCGCCCGATTCGTGGTTCATGAAACTTGGCCCGGAGGCTTTCCTGGCCGCTTTTGGAGTCGAGTGGTTCATCCGCAAGGACGCCGTGGTCGTCGATCGGGAACCCTGGCTGCTGTGAATCAGTGGCTGTACCGCTTCACGCCGGGACCCCGCCCGGAACTTGCTCGAGGTGAGGGGTGGACCGAGGCGGACGAGCTGGTCGCTGCCGCCCACGGCGAGTACCTGAGGGAGGCGGCCGAAGACGGGACCGTCATCATGGCCGGGCGCAGCCAGGATGGTGTGGGACCCGCCATGGTCGTGTTCGCAGCTGCCGACGAGGCCGACGCTCGCGCCTTCATGGAAGGTGACCCGTTCGTCAGCAGCGGCCTGTTCGGTGCAGAGCTGCACCCCTACCGCGTCGCCTTCTGGAGCAATCCCGCGGAGTGATTCAGCTGCGCCGCGCCACGGAGGAGTTGAGCAGCGCGGCGAGCAGGATCGACCCAACCAGCAAGCCCGGGACCACTTCGAGGCTCGACCGCTCGGCGATGATGCCCACGATCCACGGAACGGACACTCCACCGAGGGCGGCTGCCGTGAACTGGAGCCCCATGATCTCGCCGGCCACGTCTCGTCCGATCCGTTGCGGCGTCAACAACACCAGCAGGGGAAAGATGCCTGCCATCCCGAGACCGGCCACCACGAACCCGAGGACGGAGGCCACGAGCGAGTCGGCCACCCACACCATCGCCATCCCCGTGGCGGCGACGATGAAGGCGCCAGAGAGCATCGAACGCGGCGGGAAGCGGTCACCTACGGTCCCGTACACGAGCCTCCCCACCGTCAGCCCGCCCCAGTAGACAGACACCACGAACCCCGCAGCCGTGTCCCCGATGTCCCGTGATTCGGTGAGGAGACTGAACGCCCACTGGCCGGCGGCGAGCTCGGACCCGGTGTACAGCATGAAGATGGTGAGGGTGATCCAGGTGACGGCAGACGAGGGGAACGACACTCGCCCGCCGTCGCCTTCGACGGGCAGCCACCGTGGCCGGGCGCGGACCATGGCGGCGACGACGACGAGCTCGACACCGATGAGGACGACGTAGCCGAGGCGCCAGCTCACGGGCAGCGCCGCGGTCATGATCAGCGGGCTGAGGGTGGTACCAAGCCCGAAGCTGGCATGGAGCAGGCCCATCGGCCGGACCCCGTGATGCAGCGCCAGGTACAGGTTGATGCTCGGGTCGCTGAGGCCGTTGCCGAGCCCCACCAACGCATATCCTGCGAGGACCGCCAACCACCCCGGTGCGGACGCCACGATGAGAAGACCGACGACCGCCAGCGACGGCCCGGCAAGCACCAGGCGCCCCATCCCGAACCTCGGCAACAGCTTGCGATGCAGCGCCGTCGCCGGGCCGAACCCGACGAAGAACGCACCCAGCACGATGCCGAGGTCGTCGAGAGACCGGCCGAACTCGTCTCGCATAGTCGGCCAGGCGACACCGAGGGCACCGTCTGTCAGCCCGACGGCGAGGATCGACCCGAACGAGACACCAAGCAGAAACCGCGCCGCGAGTGCGGCGGTGACCTCCGGGGAGCGGGAACTACTCAGGTGCCCGTGGCCTCGCGCTCGCGGTCCCGCAGGACGCGACGCAGGATCTTGCCTGACAGCGACTTCGGGATCTCGTCGAGGAACTCGACCCGGCGCACCTGCTTGTAGTGGGCGACGTGCTCGGCGACGTGGTCCATCAACTGCTGGCCGGTGGCCTCGGCACCCGGCCTGAGCACGACGAATGCCTTGGGGATCTCACCGGCTTCCAGGTCGGGGACCGGGATAACGGCCGCGTCAGCGACAGCAGCGTGAGTGAGAAGCAGCGCCTCGAGCTCGGCAGGCGGGACCTGGAAGCCCTTGTACTTGATGAGCTCCTTGATCCGATCGACGATGTAGAAGTAGCCATCGTCGTCGACGTAGCCGACGTCTCCGGTGTGGAACCAACCCTCGTCATCGATGCACTCGGCGGTTGCGTCGGGGTTGTTGAGATACCCCTTCATCACCTGCGGACCTTTGATCAGCACCTCTCCGTTCTCGCCGACCCCGAGATCCTCACCGGTCTCGGGATCGATGATGCGGACGTCGGTGTTGGAGATCGTGACCCCGATCGATCCGGAGCGGCCCTTGCCGGGAGGGGTGGCGTGGGTGACGGGCGACGTCTCGGTGAGGCCATACCCCTGGACCACCTCGGCCCCGACCCGGGCACCGGCCTCCGCTTCGACGTCGGCGCCGAGCGGAGCGGCACCCGAGAAGATCTGTCGCAATGCCGACAGGTCGTACTGATCGACGAGCGGGTGCTTGGCGAGGGCCAGGATGATCGGCGGCACCAGGTAGGCCTTGGTGACCTTGTGCTCCTGAAGCAGCCCGAGGAACTGCTCGAGGTCGAACCGGGGCATCGTCACCGCCGTCGCCCCGTTGTAGAGCACGCCGTTCATCAGGATCTGCATCCCGTAGATGTGGAAGAACGGCAGCACGGCGATGATCACCTCGTCGTCGGTGATGTCGAGCACGTGCTTGGCCTGGGCCAGGTTCGACGTCAGGTTGTGGTGGGTGAGCATCACCCCCTTGGGGAGCCCGGTCGTTCCCGACGAGTACGGCAGGACCACTGTGTCTTCGCGCGGATCGACCTCAGCGAAGCCTGCGATCGGATCGGCGTCGAGCAGCGACGCGAACGGAGTCGCGCCTTCGGCCTCCGCAAAGACGAAGACCTCCTCGGTGCCCGCAGCACCCGCCGCCTCTGTGGCCACGTCCATGAACATCGTGATGGTCAGCAGATACCGGGCACCGGCGTCGTTGAGCTGAAACTCGACCTCCTCGGCCGTGTAGGTGGGGTTGATCGTGGTGACGACGCCCCCGAGGGCAGCAACCGCATGGAACGCGATGGCGTACTCGGGGATGTTCGGAGCCATGATCGCCAGCACATCGCCCTTGCCGAAGCCGCGTGCGGCGAGGCCGCCCGCCGCCTTCAGGGTGGCCCCGTACAGCTGACCGTAGGTCAGGGTTCGCCCGGTCGGCCCGTCGATGAGCGCCGGTTTGTCGGCGAGCTCCTCGGCATACCGGAACACGAACGGGGTGATGTGCGATTCCGGCAGCTCGACTTCGGGCA
>JABDIW010000418.1 GCA_013003515.1 Acidimicrobiia bacterium | reverse complement strand
CCCTGGCATGGTGCAGGTGGACGACGATCGCCTGCTCGACCGTGCCTCCGGCGAACAGGCGCTCGGCGAGGGTCTCGACTGCAGCAGGTGCGGTGCGCTCGGACAGTCCCAATACCACCGTGCGCTCATCGAGCACGAGAACATCGCCGCCCTCGATCGTGGCCGGATACCGATCACCGGGATCCTTCCCAAACCACACCGGGAACGGAGCATCGGCGAACCGGGGGTGGTGGTGGTAGATCGCACGCATGTAGTCGGACTCACGAAACCGGGCCGGTGTTGCCAGGACGTTGAAGACGAGCCCGTCGTTGATCCACGCCGCGTTGTCCCGCATGAACAGCAAGTTGGGGAGCGGGCGCAACACGTAGTGGAAGCGATCGGCCACGAGGTCGGCAAAGACCGGCTCGATGCCCCAATCGACCAGCTCCCGCTCGAGGAGCCCGCCGAGGAGGACCGCGACGACTTCATCCACGGGCGCTTTCAGCAGGCGTTCAGTGAGTGCTTCGGCGACATGCCGCCCACAGGTGGCCGGCGAGATGGCACGAGCGACGACCTCGGCGCGGGCGTCCGGAAGGGCGAGCACGTCGGCGAGCAGTTCCTCGAAGAACAACACCTCGGCTCCCTGGCCCCGGAGGATCTCGGTGAAGGCATCGTGTTCCTCCTGGGCCCGTTCCAACCACAAGAGGTCGTCGAAGAGGAGCGCTTCCTTGTTCTCCGGCGTGATGCGGGCGATCTCGACCCCGGGCCGATGGACGATGACCTGGCGCAGTGGCGCGATTTCCGATGAGACCTTCAACACGATGCTCCCGCTTGGCGGGTTTGAACCTACTCAGTCCCAGATGTGGACCGGCCAGCCGACCTCCAGCACGGTGTTCAGGTACAGGGCCTCCCACTTCGGGACGCGGACACAGCCGTGGGATGCGGGCTGAGACGGCACCGATCCCGACCCGTGGATGGCGTACCCGCCACGGAAGTACCAGGGGCTCCACATGCTGCCGAGGTATGACTTGTGGAGTCCTTCGATGTGGCGCTGGATGGTGAAGTCGCCGCGAGGCGTCTTGGCGCGAACGGTGTTTCCCCTCGAGTTCACGTACGAGGCACCGTTGCCACTCGACACGGGGATGACGGCAGCGACCTCTCCCTCGAGCACGAGGTAGAGAACCTGACGAGTGAGGTCGATCTCGACGCGGTTGGGCTCGTCGGGTCGATCCGGAATCCGTTCGGCGAGCACCTCGTCGAGACTCTCGAGCACCTCCCAGTCCTCGTGGCTCCAGCTCCAGCTCCGCTCCGAATCCATCACCTTGTGCAGCGCCATCGTGGCTTGCTGGGTCCACGGCCCGAACTCTCCGTCGAGAACGCCCCGGTACAGGACCGTCTCGGCCAGACGCTCCTGGAGCATGGTGACCATCGGGCCCTCCGCGCCCGCTGCCACGTTGAACTCGAGGTCAGGGACGTCGTCGAGTGCCGGGTGGGAGATGGTGAGAGCGAACGGCTCGCGCTCCCACGGGATCGTCGTCGTCGTGGTGGTCGGTTGAGTGGTGCTGGCAACGGTGGGCGAGGGAAGGGCTACGACAGCAGGGGAAGCGACTGCCATCGGGACGCGGTCTGCCTGGGACGAAGGGGTCGCGGCAGAGCACGAGTTCATCGTGAGTGCACCGACCGTCAGAAGGGCGACGGTCA
>JABDIW010000259.1 GCA_013003515.1 Acidimicrobiia bacterium | reverse complement strand
GTCGATGATCATCTGCGCCATCTTCACCTCGTCGTCGGAGACCTCGATGTCCTCCTCGAGGGTCTCGAAGGCGGGTTCCCGGATCTCGTCGGGCCAGAACATGGTCTCCATCACCAGGACTCCCTCGTCGGCCCTGAGGGTCACCAGGTACTCCCGCTCCCGGATGGCGGCCTTGGCCAGACCGACCATCGCTCCCTCTTCGAGGGCGGCCAGCAGGATCTTGTAGGCCTTGAGGCCCGTCTTCTCGGGTGCGAGGTAGTAGCTGGAGCGGTAGTAGATCGGATCGATGTCGGCTGCGGGCACGAACTGCTTCACCTCGACGGCGCCGCCGACGACGCCCTTCATGATGTCGCCCAGCTCTCCCGAGGTGAACACGACGAAGCGGCCTTTCTCGAACTCGTATCCCTTGACGATGTTCTCGAAGGGGACTTCGTTGCCGTCGGTCTCGGCGACACGCTTGTACTTGATCGCCGAGTGATCCGTCTCGCGCAGCTGCTTGAACTTGGGTCGCTTGTCCTCGGTGGCGCTGTAGAGCCCGACCGGGATCGTGACGAGCCCGAACGTGATGGCGCCTTTCCAGATCGGTCGCATCGATACCCTCCCGAGACCGCGAAAAGCATTGTACGTCGCATACGATGCGGCCGTGGCGACGGTGACCGAAGCAAGGCCGGATGCACGGCGCGTTGTCGTGGTGCTGACTGCCGCCGTTTTGCTGCTCACCGTCTTCTATTACTTCGGCCGACCCGGCTTCTACGGGTCATCCGGCCTCTCCAACTGGTTCGAGGCGAGGATCGGAGGCCGGCTCGCCGAGTATCCCGGTGTCCTCGCCTATGCGTACTGGGGGTTCACATCGGTCGTGATGCGGGTCCTCGTCCCGCTCGGCGTCGTCGTGTGGGTGATCGGCGCCAGACCGGGAGATTTCGGGTTCCGGGTTCGGGGCACGTTGCGCCATGCATGGCCGTATCTCGCTGCGTACCTGGTGATGGTCCCCGTTCTGGTGTGGGCGTCATCGCTCGACAGCTTCGAGTCGTACTACCCCTTCTATCGGCGCGCTGCCGACGGGGGAGTGGCCTTCTGGGTCTACGAGGGGGGTTATGCGCTCCAGTTCCTCGGAGTGGAGGCTTTCTTCCGCGGCTTCCTGCTCTTCGGGCTCGCCCCGGTGCTCGGGCGGTGGCCGGCAATTGCCGTGATGGTGGTGCCCTACACGATGATCCACTTCGGCAAGCCCATGCCGGAGGCCTTCGCCGCCATCGTCGCCGGGTTCTTCCTCGGCTGGCTGGCCCTGCGTTCCCGCAGCTTCGTGCCTGGGATGTTCCTCCACGTTGCGGTGGCCGTGACGATGGACCTCCTGGTCATCTCCCGGATCGGCTGAAGTCGTTTCGCTCAACCCGGGGTCCCAAACCGACGATCTTCGCTGTATGGCTGAGCTCGGAACTCTTCGCGTGCGACGCACGCTTCGC
>JABDIW010000400.1 GCA_013003515.1 Acidimicrobiia bacterium | reverse complement strand
GCGTTCATCTCTTTCGTCGCTTCAGTGGCTCTGTGGTTCCTGGTCGACCGCGAGATCGGCCTGTTCGTCGGCCTGTGGGTGCCGGCCATCCACTCACTGGGGACCCTGGTCCTCACCGGAGAGCGCTCATGAGTGAGATCGCAATCTTCCTGTTCGGTTCCGTGGTCTTCATCGCCACCGCCTGGGCGACGTTCGCCTTCGGCCTCTCCCGGGTGCACGAGCTCCATCTCGACGACGTGGAGAATTCCTCCCGCTTCTCTGAGGTCGTGGACGACGGTCTGACCGAGCGCTACATCCCCAAAGACAGCTCTGCCGATCGCTCGCTGAAGACGCTGACGCTGCGCAAAGCGAAGCTGTACTCAGACTCACCCGTGTTCACCGCAGCCCAGTCGATGATGCGGCAGACACCGGATGTCGTGTTCCGGTAGATGCCTGAACACACGCTCGCCGGCGCTCGCGTCCTCGTTCTCGGCGGTTCAGGAGTCCTCGGAAGCCTGATCGCCGGGCAACTCCACCAACACGGAGCCGCCGTGGTGCTCGCAGGCCGCAACGCCCAGCGGCTCCAGGAGACCGCGACGTCGATCGGCCCTGAAACACCGTCGGCGCTCATCGACCTCAACCAGCCCCACCATGCCGGCCATGTCGTGAGCACCGCCATCGAACGCATGGCCGGCCTCGATGGAGTCGTCAACGCTGCCGGTGTCGTCGGTTTCGGGCCCTTCGCCGAGATGTCCGACGAAGCGCTCGACGAGATCGTTGCGGTCGACCTGGTTGGTCCACTTCGAGTCATCAGAGAGGCACTCCCCCACCTCGATGGGGGGTTCGTGGTGAACATCACTGGCGTCGTCGCCGAGCAGCCGGTCGCCGGGATGGTCGCCTACTCCGCCGTCAAGGCCGGCCTCAGCGCAGCCACTCGAGCCCTCGCCCGCGAACTGAGACGCCGCCGCATCGACGTCATCGATGCTCGACCGCCCCACACCGAGACCGGCCTGGCCGGTCGACCGATCACGGGTACCGCGCCCTCCATGCCCGTCGGACTCGACCCGACTCATGTTGCATCCGTCATCGTGGAGGCAATCGCATCCGGGAAGCGGGAGATCCCGGCGTCCGACTTCGGTCCGTGACCGTCCTCATCGTCCACGTCGTCGCGACGTGGTTCATGGTTGGCCTCATCTGGACGGTTCAGCTCGTGCACTACCCGCTGTTCAGCTCCGTAGAGGGCAAGGCCTTCGACGAGTACGAGGCTCGCCACACCCGTCGCATGGGAGCACTCCTGGCGTTTCCCGCCCCTGTCGAGATCATCACCGGAGCAGCCCTCGTGTGGAGCCGCCCTCCCGGGATACCTTTGTGGCTTGTTCTGGGGGCAGGAGCCGTCCTCGGAGCCATCTGGGTCATGACAGCCGTGGTGCACGCCCCGCTCC
>JABDIW010000392.1 GCA_013003515.1 Acidimicrobiia bacterium | reverse complement strand
AGAGCGGTCGCGATCGCACGGCCGATACCACGCGAGGCGCCGGTGACAACGGCCACCCGGGGCGAGTCACCGGTCATTCGACGTGTTGCCCCCGGTATCGGTGGTGGTCCTTCAGGATCTCGAGACCAGACATCTCGGCCGGAGGCAGCTCGATGTCGGCCGTCCCCTTGGGCTCAACCCGACTCCCCCAGCGCACCACGGCGGCAGCCCAGGTGAGCCCACCGCCGAAAGCGGCAAAGACCAGGTTGTCGCCAGGTGCGACCCGGCCTTCCTCGAGGGCCTCGGTGAGCGCGATGGGGATCGTTGCTGCCGACGTGTTCCCGTAAGAGGCGATGTTGACGAACACGTGGGCAGGATCGAGCTTGAGGCGACGGGCTGTGGCATCGATGATCCGCAGGTTGGCCTGGTGCGGGATGAGCAGTGAGATGTCGTCGAGGTCGAGGCCGGCCTTCTCCACGACCCGCACCGAGGCGTCACCCATGGCTACCACGGCACGACGGAAGACCTCCCGGCCATCCATCCGAATGGCACATATCTCGTGTTCGGGTGGCATCCGCTCGGACCCGGTGCCGAACACGGTGAGGATGTCGCTCGCAGTGCCATCACTGCCGAGTTCGACGGAGAGCATGCCGACCTCGTCGTCGGACGACTCCAGCACTACGGCACCGGCGCCGTCACCGAACAACACGGCCGTCGAACGGTCCTCGAAGTCGAGCCATGGTGTGAGGCGCTCGACCCCGATGACCAGCACCTTGTTGGCGACGCCGGACGCGATGAGCCCGGAGCCGACGGAGAGCCCGTAGATGAACCCGGAACAGGCGGCGTTGACGTCCATCGCCCCCGCATTGGTGGCACCGATCTTCGCCTGGACGACCGACCCGGCCGCCGGGATGAGCCGATCCGGGCTGCAGGTAGCGTTGACGACGACGTCGATCTCGGTTGCGTCGAGGCCGGCGCACGCCAGCGCTCGCAGAGCCGCGGTTGCGGCGAGGTCGCTGTTCTCGACGTGGGAGACACGACGCTCCTTGATGCCGGTTCGGGTGATGATCCACTCGTCGGACGTGTCCATCACCTCGGTGAACTCGGCATTCGACACCGTTGCCGGGGGCATGCACTTCCCCCACCCGGTGATCTCCGCGTATCGCATCGCTCTCTCCTCCTTCGCCGGTTCGATCGTAGGTGGTCAGACCGCCGTGGGCCTCACAACTCGGGCACCGCGCCGACCGCCGTCGGCGTCGACACCACCACCACGGCGGCGTCGGGGACGGCGCGTTTTGCCATGCCGGCGGTCACATCGCCCGGTCCGATGTGCACGAACGTGTCCACGCCTGCGGCGTGCATCGCGTTCAGTGAGTCGGCGAACCGCACCGATCCCGTGATCTGTCTGCGGAGTGCGTCGGCGATGTCGACGACGGGTTCGGCGTCGACGTTGGACCAGACGGGGAACGACGGCTCGGTGAACTCGGCAGCGCGAAGGAGAGGATCCAGGACGTCCACCGCAGACGCCATCAACGGCGAGTGAAACGCCCCGGCGACCTTCAACGGGATGGCTCTGCGAACGCCAAGCTGCCGGGCAGCCTCGACGATCCAATCGATGTCGGCTGCGGAGCCGGCGACAACCGTCTGGCCGGGAGCGTTGAGGTTGGCCACCCACAGGTGCCCTCCTTCGTCACGCCGATCACGACAGATCTGCTCCGCGACGTCGGCATCGGCTCCGAGGAGCGCGGCCATTCCCGAAGCGGTCTGGGAGGCCGCGGCCGCCATCGCCTTGCCCCGCTCTGACACGAGGTGCAGGGCCGTTTCGAAGTCGATGGCACCGGCAGCAGCGAGGGCTGTGTACTCGCCGAGCGAGTGCCCGGCGGCGCCGGCCGGTGAAGTTTCGATGGCGTCGGTGAATGCGAGCCACGTGCCGTAGGCGACCACGAACAACGCCGGCTGGGCGTGCTCGGTTCGGGTGAGCTCCTCCTCCGTTCCGCGCAGACAGAGCTCGACGAGATCGAAACCGAGAATCTCGGAGGCGCGCGTCGCGAGGTCTGGATAGCGATCGAACACCTCAGCGCCCATGCCGATCGCCTGACTCCCTTGCCCAGGGAACAGGATGCCGTACGTCATTGCGCTTCTGACCCCCCTCGGTGCACCGACGTTACGCCGAGTCGAGGACGGCGAGGACTCGATCGACGTCGGCGGCGTTCACGTCACGGTGCGTCACGAACCTCAGCACATCCTGGGCGGCGAACCCGACGAGGATCCCCGCTGCGACGAGATCGTCCTTGAACCTGGCCGCACCGGCGGGCAAGCCCGCACCGTCGACTCTGACCATGTTGGTCTGGACTCTGCCGAGGTCGACGGCATCCGGATGGCGGGCTGCGATACCTTCACCCAGCCTCCGTGCGAGGAGATGGTCTTCGACGAGTCGGTCGCGCTCGTCGAAGGCGACCGCTGCAGCTGCGGCAAGCACGCCAACCTGCCTCATGCCGCCACCGAGACGCTTGCGGACACGGCGCGCTTCCTCGATGAAGTCGGCGGTTCCACACAGCATGGAGCCGATCGGCGCTCCCAGCCCTTTCGAGAAACAGAACATCATGCTGGTGGCGTGCTGGGACCACTCTTCGACCTCCACGCCGGCACCGGCCGCCGCGTTCCAGATCCGGGCGCCGTCGAGGTGAACCGGGATCCCCCGTTCAGACGCGATCGCCGAGCCCTTGGCCATGACCTCCGGGGACAGGATCGTGCCACCAGATGCGTTGTGGGTGTTCTCCCATGTGAGCAGCCCGGGCCGAATGTTGTAGTACGGGCCGTTGGGGTCGAGGGCGGTGTCGAGGGCTGCGGCCGTCATCGAACCGTCGGGGGACTCGACCACGAGAAAGGTGGTTCCGGAGATCGCTGCCGCCGAGCCCAGCTCGTACTTGCGGACGTGGGCACTGGGGACACAGATGACACCGTCGCCAGGCCTGGTGTGGAGGTGGATTCCGATCTGGTTTGCCATGGTCCCCGACGGTGTGAACAGAGCGCGCTGCATCCCGACTGCAGCCGCAGCCTTCTCCTCGAGTGCGTTGACGGTGGGGTCGTCTCGGTACACGTCGTCACCGACCTCGGCGTTGGCCATGGCCTGTCGCATCGCCTCGGTGGGGCGGGTCACGGTGTCGGATCGGAAGTCGGCAGTGCCGTCGGTGAAAGCCATGACCGCATCGTACGACCTTGCGGTTCCGAGCCGTGCTCGACACAATGCACGATTCATGCGCAATCATCCTCTCGTTGGAGTACCCAGCGGCCCCATCGCCCCCGTCCGCGTCCCCAAGGCCTATCGACGTCTGCTCGACCTGGCCTACAACCTGTGGTGGACGTGGGATCCACTCGCCTACGACCTGTGGGCGCGCATCGATCCGCGCCGCTGGGCGGAGAGCCGGAATCCGCTGTCGGTCCTCCCCACGATCGAACCGGACACCTGGGAAGCATTGGAGGCATCGACGACCTTCGCCGAGCTGTACGGCGAAGTGCTCAACCGCTTCGACGCCTACATGGGCGCCACGGACACGTGGTTCGACCGGAACCATCCCGGATTCCCGGGTCCCATCGCCTACCTGTGCACCGAGTTCGGCACCCACCACACGCTTCCCTTCTATTCGGGCGGTCTTGGCGTCCTTGCCGGCGACCACCTCAAAGCTGCCTCGGATCTGGGGCTCCCGCTGATGGGTGTCGGCATCTTCTACCGGCGCGGCTACTTCCGGCAGGCAGTCGACCCGGACGGACACCAGCAGCACACCTACACCCCCGTCGAGACCACGCGGCGCCCGATGCGGCAGCTGCTCGACCCGTCGACCGGTCGCCCCATCCAGGTGAGCGTCGAGTTCCCCGATCGCGAGGTCCATGCGCGGCTCTGGCGGATCGACGTGGGTCGAGTGCCACTCGTGCTCCTCGACACGGATGTTCCCGACAACGACCCGGCCGACAGGCCGATCGGCGAGCTCCTCTACGTACGCGGCCGCGAGATGCGCTTCTGTCAGGAGATGATCCTCGGCATCGGGGGCACCAGAGCGATCAAGGCACTCGACGTCGATCCGGCGGTGTGGCACGTCAATGAGGGTCATGCGGCAATGGGTCTCCTCGAGCGGCTTTCGAACGAGATCGGTGCGGGGAAGTCCCTGGACGATGCCAAGGGGGATGTGGCCAGCAACACCCTGTTCACGCTGCACACACCCGTCCCTGCCGGGAACGAGAGGTTCGACTACGACCTCGCTCATCGGTACCTCTCGGGATCTCTCCCCGGCATCACGGACGACGTGTTGCGCGACGTGTCGCGGGCACGCGAGGGCGACGACGCCTTCGACCTCGGAGCCATCGCCATCCGAATGTCATCCATTACCAACGGGGTGTCACAGCGCCACGGAGACGTCGTCAAGAACGAGTGGGCCCATCTGCTGGAGGGCAAGGGAGTTGCCGTCACCAACGGCGTCCACTCCCCCACCTGGGTCGGTCGCAACATGGCTCGCCTCTTCCAGAAGACGTTGGGCGAGGAGTGGGTCGACAAGCTGGTTCAGCCCGAGGCGTGGAAAGCGATCCACGACGTCAAAGACAAAGTCCTCTGGGACACCCACATCGCCCAGAAGGAAATCATGAATCGACAGCTGAGGGCGCGGCTCCGGATCCAGGCGAGCCGCCACGGCAGGTCGCCTCGATACCTGCGCTGGATCGACGATCAGCTCCCCGCGGAACGACTCACCATCGGATTCGCTCGCCGGTTCGCGACGTACAAGCGGGCTGCTCTGTTGTTCTCGGACCCGGGACGCTTCCGGTCACTGGTCACCAACCCCGACCGCCCGGTTCAGGTGGTCTTCGCCGGCAAGGCGCACCCGGCCGACCGCGAGGGCCAGGCACTGATCCGGTGGGTCCAGGAGATGTCCAACTCACCCGACCTGGCGGGGCACATCTTCTTCATCGAGGGATACGACATGGCCCTCGGCCATGCCCTCGTGAGTGGCTGCGACGTGTGGCTCAACAACCCCCGACCCCCCGCAGAGGCTTCGGGCACCTCGGGGATGAAGGCCGCATCGAACGGTGCGCTGAACCTCTCGGTCCTCGATGGATGGTGGGTCGAGGGATACGACGGGGACAATGGTTGGGGGTTCTCTGAGCACTCGCACTCCGACGCCGAGGACGCCGGGATCCTGTATCACCTGCTCGAATCGCAGGTGGTGCCGGAGTACTACGACCGTGACGACGACGGCATCCCGCAGGCCTGGGTCAAGCGCATGAAAGACGCCATCGCCACGGTGACGCCCAACTTCTCGATGGCGAGGACCGTGGCGGACTACACCGAGATGGCATACGCCCCGCTGGCAAAGGGTGAGACGCCCGACGAGTGAAGTCGATTTGCCAGGACGGCACTACGCTCGCGACATGCAGTTCCGCCGGATAGAGAACCTCCCGCCGTACGTATTCGCCGAGATCAACGAGCTGAAGCTCCAGGCCCGCCGCGCCGGTGAGGACATCGTCGATCTCGGGTTTGGGAACCCCGACATCCCGTCGCCGCCCCAGGTGGTCGAAAAGCTGGTGGAGGCAGCGCGCAACGAGCGCAACCACCGGTATTCGGCATCACGTGGACTTCCCAATCTCCGCCGCGCCGTCGCCGATCGATACAAGCGACGCTTCGACGTCGACCTGGACCCCGACACCGAGGTCATCAACACCATCGGCGCCAAAGAAGGCCTCTCCCACCTGATGTGGGCGCTGGCCCAGCCCGGTGACGTGGTGCTGGTCCCGGAGCCGTCGTATCCCATCCACATCTATGCGCCGGTCCTCGCCGGAGCCGAGGTGAAACGGGTCCCGCTGTCGCTCGACGCCGACTTCTTCGAGCGTCTGCAGCGGGCCTTCATCGAGTCATGGCCCCGTCCCCGCGTGATCGTCGTGTCGTTCCCGCACAATCCGACCACGGCGTGCGTCGATCTCGACTTCTTTGCGAAGCTCGTGGAGTTCGCGGCCGAGCACGAGATCATGCTCGTTCACGACCTGGCGTACGCCGAGATTGCCTTCGACGGTTACGAACCACCCTCTCTGCTCCAGGTGCCGGGCGCCAAGGATGTCGGGGTCGAGCTGTACACGCTGTCCAAGTCCCACTCGATGGCGGGCTGGCGGGTCGGCTTCGTGGTGGGCAACCCGGAGATGGTCGGAGCACTGGGCAAGCTGAAGTCCTACCTGGACTACGGGACGTTCCAGCCGATCCAGATCGCCTCGATC
>JABDIW010000374.1 GCA_013003515.1 Acidimicrobiia bacterium | reverse complement strand
GGTCGGAAACGGTTGTGCTCGTCATACGCCATCAACACCAGGTAGTCCGCCAGATCAGCGAGCTCACGCCGCCGCGGCGCCGTCGACCAGAACGACAGCTCGTCGGGAGTCACCACCCAGTCGTCGGTGCGGGGGATGATGTCGATCGACACTTCTCCCCCACCGGCGTGGATCAAAGGCGTCAGCTCCTCTACGAACGCCACGAACGAGTTGGCGGTGTCCTCGCGATAGCCCTCGATGTCGAGATTGATGCCATCGGCGCCAAGATCGTCGATCCATCCAGCGATCTCGACGGCGGCTGCCGATCGGATGTCGGGGTCGTTGAGCCAGATGGCGTTGGCGTCGGCGTCGAGCCCGGCGATGGCCGGCCACACGGCGTATCCGCGGTCCTGGGCGGCTCGCACGAAGGTGCGGCTGCAGCCGTTGGTCAGTGTGCCGGTGGAACCCACGAACATGCACACGGGTGAGGTCACCGTGACGTTGCGGGTGCGGTCGAGCTGGGCCAGATAGCTGTTCGTGTCGCCGCGTGCCTGCCACACGAGAGCGACCGGATCGCCCGCGACCGCCGGCTCCCGCCAGGGCTGAGTCACCTCGATGGCGCCGGACCGGGCGATATCGACACTCCAGGTGATGTCGGTCTGGTTCGACCCCAACATGTAGGTGAACTGAACCGTGGCGGGCTCGGCAAAGACCAGGGTGCCCTCCGGAGTGTCGGCAGTCAGGTCGACCGACTCCCCACCTGCCTCGGCGCGGATCGCGATGTCTCCACCGAGAGCCAGCCTTTCGGTGATGCCAACAACGAGGTCGAGCTCAATCGGAGGGAGGGTGGTGGTGGTCGTGGTGGTGGTCGATGTCGTCGTAGATGTGGTGGTGGTCGTGGTGCGGAGGGTCGTCTCGGAAACGGCGGCGTCGGTACACCCGGTGACCACCAGGACGACGATGAGCAGCCGTCTAGCGACCGAAGCGGCGCTCACGTCGAGTGAAGTCGCGAAGGGCCCGCAGGAAATCGACCCGGCGGAAGGCGGGCCAATAGACGTCGACGAAGGCGTACTCGGCGTAGGCGGCCTGCCAGAGGAGGAATCCCGACAGGCGGGCTTCGCCACTGGTGCGGATCACGAGGTCCGGATCGGGGAGATCCGACGTGTACAGATGACGGGCGAGGGCATCGGCGTCGATATGGCCTGCCAACTCGGAGCCGGTCACACCCTCCGCATCGAGGCGGTTCACCAGATCACGCACGGCGTCGACGATCTCCTGGCGGCCACCGTATGCCAGGGCGATCGTCAGCTTCTGGTCGCCGGTGCCATGGGATGCTTCGAGCCTCTTGGCCGCCGCCACCAGATCGGCGGGGAGGACAT
>JABDIW010000362.1 GCA_013003515.1 Acidimicrobiia bacterium | reverse complement strand
CGGCCTCATCGCCATGCTGCTCGCTTCGAAGGCCCCAGACCTCGTCTCCGGACTGATCCTGGTCAACCCGGCCTCGCCGCTGCCTCCCAGAGCCCGGATCTCGCCGGGGATGATCATGCGCCTCGTCATTCCGGCGTTACCTGTGGTGGGCCCGGCATCGTTCCGCACCTGGATGCGGGCCGTCCCGCCCGAGCAGCAGGTGGCCGACACGCTGCAGTTCGTCGCCAAGTACCCCGAGCGGCTCCCCAAGGAGTACGTCGAGGTTGCTGTGGAGTTGGCCCGCCAGCGCATGGACCGCATCGACTGGGCTCCCAACACGTTTGCTGAAGCAGCGCAGTCGATCGGACGCACGCTGACCAACCGGTCCAGCTTCAAGGCGATGGTCCGCCACATCATGGCCCCGACGCTCCTGGTGCACGGCGACTCGGACCAGGTGGTGCCGCCACTCGCCGCCGACTACCTCTCTGAGATACGGACGGACTGGACGTATCACGTCTTCTCCGACACCGGGCACGTCCCCATGATCGAGTGCCCAGACGAGTTCCTGGCATTGGTCGACTCGTGGATGACGGCCAACGCCATCGCCGCCTGAGCGACGAGGAGGCCCGGTCCCGCCTCGTCATGTGGGTCGCCACCGCGATCTGGCTGGTGATCTTCACCCGCCTCGCCATCGGCCTCCACAACCGTTTCCTCACCCACACCTTCGACCTCGGGATCTTCGATCAGGGGTTGTGGCTCATGAGCCGGTTCGAGGCGCCGTTCGTGACGCTGCGCGGGTTGAACCTGTTCGCCGATCACTCGTCATACGTGATGGTGCTGCTGGTCCCGCTGTACTGGATCTGGCCGGACATCCGGGTGCTGATGGTGTTCACGGTCTTCGTGGTCGCCGCCGGAGCACCGCTGACCTATTACCTGGGCCGAGCGCTGGGGCTGCGACCGATGCTGTCGGCGGCGGTCGCTGTCAGCTATCTGCTCCACCCTGCGACGCAGTGGCTGGTCTGGGACAACTTCCACCCCGAGATCATCGCCCTGCCGGTGATGATCGGGATGACGCTGGCCTTCGTCCGGGGACGGCCCGGTTGGGGTCTGGCCCTCGGCCTGCTTGCGCTGACGGTGAAGGAGGACGCCGCACTGGTGGTGGTGCCGCTGGCCCTGGCGTGTGGATGGCTCTCGCGTCGATGGCGGCCGGCTCTGTCGCTGGCGGCGATCGGCATCGTCGTGTTCATCGTGCAGTTCGCCGTGCTCCTGCCGACCCTGTCCCCCACCGGGGAGACCGCCTACTCGTCCCGTTACGCCCGGTTTGGCGGGAACGCGTTCGAGATCGTGGGAGGCGTCGTCCTCGACCCCGAGGACGTGATCGAGGAACTCGCCACCGGCACCCGGCTCGAGTACCTGGCCGAGACGCTGGGCCCGGCCCCGACGGCGCTGCTGTCACCCGGAGCTCTCGCAGCGGGAGGGCCGATCACCCTCGCCAACATGTTGTCGAGCCACTTCTATCAGCACAACATCCGCTACCACTACACGGCGTATCTGCTGGCCGTGATCTTCATCTCCGCGCCGCTGGGGACGAGATGGCTGGCACGGAGAGTGCCCGAGGATCGCCACCGCTGGTTGGCGGCTCTCATCGTTGCGGCGGCGCTGGTCGGGTCGGTGCTGTCCGGACCGGGCATCGTTCGCGGAGTGTGGGGACGACCGGTGGACACCACGGTCATCGAGGAGACGATTGCCCTCATCCCCGGCGACGCCGTCATCACCGTCGACACCAACCTGGCCACCCACCTCTCACACCGCGCCGGCGTCTATCGAGTGCCGAACCCGTGGATCCGCCTCGACTGGTCTGTCGAGGGTGACGACGAGTCTCTGCGTGACCCGTTGATCGTGGAGTGGGTGGCGCTCCGTCCTGAGCGCATCAGCAACGACGAGCT
>JABDIW010000352.1 GCA_013003515.1 Acidimicrobiia bacterium | reverse complement strand
AACGCGAGTACGCCGAGCTGGGTCAGTCGGTGCTGGGAACGTCGGACGTCGCCGAGATCTACCGCCGCCTCCGCGAGGACACGACGTTGCGGTTCGAGACGGCCGAGCAGGTCAAGCAGGCGGGCGCCGACTCGCTGGCGCGGGCCAAAGGGGAGATGGGCGACTGGTTCGGTCGCCTCCCCAGGCGGACTGCGTCATGGCCGAGATACCCATCGGAGGGGACGAGGCGCCGCTGGCGTTCTACCTGCCACCGTCCACGGATGGGGCGAGGCCAGGAACGTTCTTCGTCAACACCAACGACCCGGAGACCCGGACCCGCTACGAGTCTGAAGCGCTGGCGTTCCACGAGTCCATTCCCGGTCATCACCTGCAGCTCGCCATCTCTCAGGAGCTGGAGGGGATCGAGGAGTTCCACAAGCACGCCCTGGTCAACGCCTACGTGGAGGGCTGGGGCCTGTACACGGAGCGACTTGCCGATGAGATGGGCTTGTACTCCTCGGACCTCGCCCGGCTCGGGATCCTCTCGTTCGACTCCTGGCGGGCCGGCCGCCTGGTCGTCGACACCGGCATCCACGCCCTCGGCTGGAGCCGTCAGGAGGCGATCGACTACCTCACCGAGAACTCACCCCAGGCACCGAACAACATCGTCAACGAGGTCGACCGCTACACCGGCTGGCCCGGCCAGGCACTCGGCTACAAGATGGGCCAGCGTGAGTTCTTCCGGGTTCGCAGGATGGCCGAGGAACGTCTCGGTGCGGCCTTTGACATCAAGGGCTTCCACGACACGGTGCTCGGGTCCGGACCGGTGCCGTTGGAGACGTTGAGCCACCTCGTCGAACGTTGGATCGAGAGCCTTTCGTGATCGAGCTGCTGCGGGTCGACGAGTGCCCGGGGTGTGATGACGTCGCAGACAAGCTTGCCGACCTCGTCATCGCTCACTCCGTCCGCACCGTCACCCCCGCCGAGCTACCGCCCGGCGCGAAGGCACCGGTCATCGTCGACGGTGACCGCACGATCAGTGGCACGGAGCTGTCCGCCTACCTGGCCGGCCTGGGGAAACTGATGGCCGACTGGGACAAGTTCCAGTCGGACGCCTGTTACATCGACGACGACGGCGAAGTCTGCTGACCGATGTCCGATCGGCCCCGGCTCTACTCCGATCTGGCCGGGTGGTTCCATCTGTTGACGGCTCCCGAGGACTACGCCGAAGAGGCTGCCACATACCGGCGGATCATCGACGAGTTCGTGAAGCGCCCGGTCAACGAGGTCCTCGAGCTGGGCAGCGGCGGTGGCAACAACGCGTCGCATCTGAAGGCCCACTACTCGCTGACCCTGACGGATCTCTCCC
>JABDIW010000341.1 GCA_013003515.1 Acidimicrobiia bacterium | reverse complement strand
GGCCCGAGCGGTGCGGCCCGAGCGGTGAACGTAGTCCTTGTGGTCGTTGGGCGGATCGAAGTGGATCACCGAGTCGACGGCGTCGACGTGGATTCCTCGAGCTGCGACGTCCGTGGCGATGAGCGCCTGAACCGAGCCGTTGGAAAACGCCTTGAGGGCCCTGTTGCGCTGGTTCTGGGACCTTCCGCCGTGCAGCGACACCGACCCGACACCAACCTTGCTGAGCTGCTTGCTCAACCGATCGGCACCGTGGCGGGTCCGTGTGAACACGATGGCGCGCCCCGTCGCCTCGATGAGGTCAGCCGTGTGCTGAACGCGGTCGTGGTGCTCGACGAGCCAGAAGTGATGGCTGGCCTCGACGGTGTCTGCTTCGGCGGACTCCACCTCGTGGCGGACCGGGTTGTTCTGGTACTTGCGGGCGAGGGTGGCGATGTCGCCGTCGAGCGTCGCCGAGAACAGCAGCGTCTGACGCTTGTTCGACGTCTGGTCGAGGATGCGGCGAACTGCGGGCATGAAACCCATGTCGGCCATCCGATCCGCCTCGTCGATGACGATGAAGTCGGCCTCGGACAGGTTGACGACCTTCTGCTCGATGAGGTCCTCGAGACGGCCCGGAGTGGCCACGAGGACGTCGGTGCCCTTGCGCATCGCATGCTTCTGACCGGTGTAGCGGACACCGCCGTAGACGGCAGTGATCGACCGGTCGGCAGCGCGAGCCAGCGGTGCCAGCTCGTGTTTGATCTGCTCGGCGAGTTCCCGGGTGGGTGCGAGAACGAGTCCACGGGGCCGGTGTGGTGCGGCCTGAGCCACGTTCACCAGCAACGGGAGCCCGAAGGCCAGCGTCTTACCCGAACCGGTCGGGGCCTTGCCGGACACGTCACGGCCTGCCAACGCATCGGGGATGGTGGCGGCCTGGACGGGGAATGGTTCGTGGATGTCTCGCTTGGCGAGAGTGTCCACGATGGGTTTGGGCAGCCCGAGTTGGGCGAACGTGGTCGACATGATGTCTCCTGGCTCCGGTTGGATGGGTATGTGTCGGTCTCGCCCGGCCCGCGGTATTCCAAAGGTGCGGGTCTCGAGTTACGGCCGAAGAGGCGGTCCAACCGGATGAGAGGGTGTGCCGTTGAAACCACCGGGGAAGCGACAGTGCGCTGGCCTCCACCCGGTGCGGCTGCGGGAACCGTAACAGACATTTCGCGCCTTGGGAACAGAAACCCAAGAAAACCCCGTCCCCGCTTCCGCTAGCGACACGGTCGCCAATAGCCTTCCGGCCATGGCGAACCGATCCCGACCAACACTCCGACCGATCCTGTTTCTCGCGGCTCTTGCCGTTCTCGCCACCGCGGCGTGTGGTGGAGGGGTGGCCGTGACGGAGGCAGAAGAGCGGTGGTGTCGGAGCGATCCTGTATCCATCAAGGAGGACGCGGTCAGTGTCGCGTTCGAGCGGATCCATGGTGTCGAGCTCCTCGACGCCAAGGCAGAGTTCGGCTGGACCGAGTCGGCCGGAGCACAGGTCGGCAGCCGCATGACCATCACGAACCCCGGTGGATTCCCCAGCGACGAAGCACGTGACGCCTGGTACGACAGCGACAAGTACGTCGCTGCATGCCGTGCTGCCTTCGACGACTACAACTAGGTCACCGACGAGATCTGGTCCTCGCCCGTATCAGGCCCTCAACCGATGAGGTTCGCAACCTCGACCAGATTGCCATCCGGGTCCCGGAAGTACACAGACATGATTGGGCCGGTGGCTCCTACCTTCTCCACCGGGCCTGACTCGATGGCGATGCCGAGGGTGCGCAGCCGGCCGGCGACCTCATCGACTGGCTCGTCGGTGAGGACACAGAAGTTGCCGCTGCCAGGCGTGGTACCGATCGCCATCGGGGGCCGGTGATCGACCGGTTGGAGGCTGATCTTGTTGTCACCGAACCGCAGCGCCCACTTGCCCGGCATGTGCTCGACTGGCGTCATCCCCAAGACCCGTCGATAGAACTCGATCGTTGCAGTCACGTCGTCGACGGCGAGAACGATGTGATCGAAACCCGTGAGCCCATTGGCCATGTCAATCCTCCTGTCGCTCATCACTGGTTGCCGTTACCTATGCGTCGTCCGTGCCACCCTCGGTGCCGGCCAGTCCGTTCACCTCGTACGCGGTCACCATGCCCACCTTGCCACGCAGGTCGAGGTCGAAGCGGCGACCGAACTCGATGATCTTGTCGCACCCAGAAGCCGCTGCCTGAGACACCAGCATCTCGGTCCCGGTCTCCTTGTTGGCGTTCTGGAGACGGCTGGCCACGTTCACGGGGTCCCCGATCGCTGTCTCTCTCGCCGATGTCTCGGCGCCGAGCAGCCCGTAGACGACCTCTCCGAAGTCGATCCCGATGCGCACCCCGAAGCCCATGTCGTAGACACGCTCGACATAGTGGTTCAGGTCCTGAGCGACCTCGAGGATGGCGAGGCCGGCAGCGATGGCGTGAGCGGACGGAGATTCCTCGCCGTCAACTCCGAAGAGCGCCAGCACTGCGTCACCCATGTAGTTGTCGACCTGGCCATGGTTGGCTTCGATGGCACCGCTTGCGCCGTGAAAGAACCGGTTCAGCATGTGCACGACGTCGTAGGCGGGCAGCGCTTCTGACATCGTCGTGAACCCGACGACGTCGGCGAACAACACGGCGACCTCGATGTCCTGACCTATGGGGCCGCGCAGCCCCGATCCACGCAGCTGCGACGCCAACTCGGCATCCTCGCTGTCGAGGACGAGGCGGCGGAGATCGGCGGAAGACGAGGCCGTTGCCTGGCAAGCGAGCCGCACCTCGGGCGGGAAGTCGAGTCGCTGCGCCATCGCCTCCTCGGGCTTGGTCCGCGTCGACAGCCCGTCGAGGCCCTCGGCAACGCGGACCCGGCACGTCGAACATCGGGCCTTGCCTCCACAGAGGTGCGTGATGGGTATCCCGGCCTCGACAAGCGCTTCGAGGACGTTGACGTGACCCTCGAAGGCCACAGCCTCTTCATCGGGATGGCAGAACAGCTCCGACATGGGTAGCGAGCCTACGCAAGTGCTGACGCGGCGAGGACTGAGCTGTTTCTCCGGTGCCGGACCGCTAGAGCTTCGAGAACCAATCGGCCAGCGATGACCCGATGAGGGCCGGGTTGTCCTCCTGGACGAAGTGGATGCCCTCGCCGATGTCGACCGTCTCCAGATTGGAGAGGTTTCCCTCACACCAGGCGACACCGGCGTCGTCGATGATCGCTCCGGGTTGTGCGTGGAACAGCAGCTTGGGGAACTCGGTGGTCGTCAACCACTTCCGATAGGCCTCGATGACGGCAACGTTGTCGGCCGGCTTGCCGCTGATCGGAACCTCCAGCGGCCATTGACGCACCGGCTTGCGACTCGCGACGGTGGGAAAGGCGGACGCGTAGTACTCCATGGCTTCGGGGGAGAGCTCACGGTCTGTGGCGTCGGGAAGCATCCTCTTCACGAACATGTTCGCCGCGCTGACCATCAGCCAACCGACGCCGGGCGTGCGCATCGCCCGGAAGGCCAGACGGAACTCTGTGGGCATGTCGCTCCACTCCAACGAACCGATGATGGCTTCCATGAAGGCGATGGCGCGCACCTTGTCGGCGTTGTCGTGTGCCCACCGGAAACCGAGTCCCGAACCCCAGTCGTGGATGACCAGAGTCAGGTTCTCGCCGATGCCGAGTTCCTCGATGAAGGCTGACACGTATCGGTAGTGATCGTCATACCGGTACGGGATATCAGGCCGATCCGACTTACCCATCCCGATCAGGTCGGGTGCGATGCAGCGGGCCTGTCCCTGGAGGTGGGGGATGATGTTGCGCCACAGGTAGGACGACGTGGGGTTGCCGTGGAGAAACAGAACCGGATCGCCCTCGCCGACGTCGACGTAGTGCATCCGGGAGCCGAGCACATCGGCATACCGAGACTCGAACGGGAACTCTGAGGAGATGGCCTTGGGGAGAGTCATGCGTCGGAAGGTAACACCCACCAGGAGCGCAGAGCGGGGTCGCGGGCTAGGTGTCGCCGAACAGACGGCCGCGCTCGGTGACCACGATGATGATGAGCGCCCCCAGGCTGCCGAGGAAGAACGTCGAGATCATCGGGGTGACGGTTCCGTCGAACAGGCCATCGGTGATGGTGCCGATGATCGAAGCACCGAGAAGTGAGAAGGCTCCGATGATCGCCGCGGCGGTGCCTGCCACCTCGCCGAGCGCAAGGATGGAGATCGAGCGAGCGT
>JABDIW010000328.1 GCA_013003515.1 Acidimicrobiia bacterium | reverse complement strand
TCGGCGCAGCCGACGCTGGCGTGCCCGGCGCTTCTCGTGCTCCTCGGCGGACATGCGGTCGTCGACCTAGTCGGAGGCAATCTTGCGGGCGTCATCGGGATTGGACGCCTTGATCGTTTCGATCAGTGCGATATCGGTGGCGGCAACACCGTCGCTTCGATCGGCGGCTGATGCGATCGCATCGAGCCCCGCGGAACCAAGCTCGCCAGTCGCCAACTCACGGCCAAGATCCGGGTTGATGTGGACTGCCCGTGCTCTCCCGGCCCGGCGCTTGGCCTCGGCGCTGGTGCGGGTGGTGCCCCGACCCGCGAGGTCTTCGGCCTGTCGCGGGTTGGCCCCCGATGCGATGCAGCCTGCGATCGCCTCGGCGTCGAACGCCTGAAGCTGACTCTGGAATCGGTCGGACAGTGCAAGTGCTGCCTGGTCGGACAGGGTTCCGAGCAGGCCAATGGCGTCGTGCATGGTGAGCTCGGCTTGCGCCGCTGGGTCGGCCACCTCGAATTCGAGAACCTCCGCAATTGCCATAACCCCAACAATACGAAGGGGGTGTGACAGTCAACGTGGGTGATTCACGTGTCGACTAGTCCTCTTCGAGTGAGTTCCAGAATTCGACGAGGTGGTCCGCGACCTGCTCGTGGGCGTGCGCCAACCACCAGTGACCCTGACCCTCGAGCGTGAGGAGGTCGGCGTTGAGGCGGATCGCCACATCTTCGGAGAGGCGGGCGGGGATGTACGGGTCGTCGCTGGCCGACACGAAGAACGTCGGTACCCCGTCGAGCTCGGCCACTCGATCACCGAGCTCGCGCAGGTAGGGCGGAACGGCGCCGCGGTAGAGCCCGAGGATGCAGCGGCCGGTGTCTTCGGTGAACGCACCTGCCATGTCGGCCGCGACGTCCTCGGTCAATCCGAGATCAACAAACAGCGCAACCCGGTCTTCGGTCGACAGCGCTGCCATAGCGGCCACGACCTCCTCACCTTCATCCGGTTTCTGCCAGGACTGTGCGAGGTCGTGCCACTCGTAGTCGGGGTGCAGAAACCCGGCGCAGTCGGTGACCACTGATCGAAACAGGTCGGGACGTTTCGCCAACGCGCCGAACACGTGGCCGGTACCCCAATCATGCCCGACGAGGTCGATGGGATAGCCAGGCGGATAGCCGAACGATTCGGCCTCGGCGATGAGCCAATCCACGTACGCCTCGGGTGTCGGATCCCACCCTGGCGGGCTCGGCTCACCGAACCCGGGCG
>JABDIW010000321.1 GCA_013003515.1 Acidimicrobiia bacterium | reverse complement strand
CCGACCATCCCGGTGGTCTTCGGCGCCCTGGGTCTGCTGCTGATCCTGGTCATCGTGTTCTCCGGATCGGCAGCCATCGAGGCCGCCACCGTCACGGTCGACGGCGACAACCTGAGCAGGCTCGTCGGTAACGACGACGCCTCCATCGGCGACACGGCGGCGACGGTGGTCGGAGAGGATTTCGACGGCAACCGGGTTGCCATCGAGCCCGATGGCAACCCCAAGGCGGTCTTGTTCCTGGCTCACTGGTGCTCGTTCTGTCAGGCCGAGGTGCCCCAGGTCCAGGCATGGCTGAACGCCGGAGGACTGCCTGCAGGGACGGAGCTGATCGCAGTGTCGACGTCGGTGAACGCCGGTCGCGACAACTATCCGCCCTCCGAATGGCTCGAACGAGAGGGATTCACCGCTCCGGTGATCGTGGATTCCGAAGACGGTCTGGTGGCGCAGGCGTTTGGCATGACGGGAACCCCGTTCTATGCGTTCCTCGACGGAGACAACAACCTGGTGCGCCGGGTCAGCGGACAGATCGACATCGCCTCCCTCGAGGCGATTCTGGCTTCCATCGCCGCCGGGTCGTGAACCTGCGCCGCAGCGCCGTCATCGTGGCGATCTCACTCGTCGCGACCGCATGCGCTGCCGACACCGCCGTCGATGCGGAGACGTCGACGACATCGGCGGTCACCGGTTCTTCTTCGACGGCTCCCGCTTCGACGACGACTGTTCCCGGGCTCCCCGTCGACGACGAGGGGCGCACCATCGCTGCGATCAGCGGTGAATGGCTGCCCGCCTATCCCAGTGCCGGGACCGACACCGCCATCGGGATGACGATCCCCACGGTGGAGGGACGAGGGGTGGACGGCTCCTTGATGGCGATCGGACCCAGAGCCGAGCCACAGGCGATCGTGTTCCTCGCCCACTGGTGCCCCCACTGTCGATCCGAGGTGGCCGACTACTCCGACTGGCTGGCAACCTCATCACTTCCCGAGGGCACGTCGCTGGTGGGCGTGACGACGGCCATCGACCCTTTACGTCAGAACTATCCCCCTGAGGATTGGCTGCTCGGGGCGGGATGGCCCGTTCCCACGCTCGTCGATCCCACGAACGAAGTGGCCCAGGCGTTCGGTTTGACCGCCTTCCCCTTCTGGGTGCTGGTCGATGCCAACGGTGTCGTCGTCATCCGCGGGGCGGGCAGCATCGCGCCCGAGAGCATCGCCGAGGCGATGGCCACCATCGTCAGTGGTGGCTCTGCCGGCTGAGGTCGCCTACAGACCGATCAGATCGGCGAGTCGCTTCCGGTAGTGGGCGGGCTCACCGAGCATGAGCTGGGAGGTCTTCGCCCTCTTGAAGTACAGGTGGGCGTCGTGCTCCCAGGTGAACCCGATTCCACCGTGAACCTGAATGGTTTCGGCGGCGACGTCGAAGTACGCATCCGAGCAATAGGACTTGGCCAGCGCGGAAACCACCGGCAACTCGTCGTTGTCCTCCGCTGCCGCCCACGAGGCGTAGTAGGCGGCCGACTTCCCCGACTCCACGGCGAGCAGCATGTCGGCGCACTTGTGTTTGATCGCCTGAAACGAACCGATTGGCCTGCCGAACTGAACGCGGACCTTGGCGTATTCGACCGACATCTCCATGCACTTCTGGGCTCCGCCGACCTGCTCGCAGGCCAGGGCGACTGCGGCGAACTGCATCACCCGGTCGATGATGTCCCAGCCTGCCCCATCGGCTCCGAGGAGACCGTCGGCGGGGACCTCGACTGCGTCGAGCTCGATCAGGGCCTGCTTGCGGGTCATGTCCATGGTCTCGAGACGCTGCCGGCTCACTCCTGGTGCGTCACCGGGCACCAGGAACAGCGAGATACCGGCATCGGTCCTGGCCGCCACGATGAGCGTGTCGGCCGTGTGCCCATCGACGACGAACGACTTGGTCCCGTCGAGCACCCATCCACTGCCGGAGGGGCGGGCAGTCGTCTCGATGCCCGCCTCGGTCCAGTCTCCAGACGGCTCGATGTGGGCCAGGGCGAGGCGATGTTGACCCATCGACACCTTCTCGAGCAGGCCCTGCTTCTGGTCTTCGGTTCCGCCCTCGAGGACGGCGGTGGCACCGAGCACGACGCTGGAGAAGAACGGAGTGGGCACCAGACAGCGCCCGAGCTCCTCGTTGATGATGTTCAGCTCGAGCCAGGAGAAACCGGCCCCGCCGTATTCCTCGGGGATGGCCATCGCCTGCCACCCCATCTCGGCCATCTCCTGCCACAGCCCCTCGTCGAGGCCGGCGTCGGATTCCATCAGCTCACGGACTCGGTCGGACGGAGCCTTGTTCTCGAGGAAGCTGCGCACCGAGTCACGCAACATCTGTTGCTCTTCAGAGAAGGCGAAGTTCATGGCACCGTCCTGGGTCGTGAGCTGGGGGGTCACATTGTGCCAGCATCGTTGACGCGATGGGCTGGCACTACGAGAACGATCGGATGCGAATCGGGAAGGTCTGCGTCGGCGCGCTCGAGAACAACGCCTATGTCGTGTGCGATGCCGCCACCGGGCGCGGCGTGCTGATCGATGCTCCCGACGAGCCAGAGACCTTGCTGCAG
>JABDIW010000244.1 GCA_013003515.1 Acidimicrobiia bacterium | reverse complement strand
TGGAGGTCGGGCACCTCGGTGAAGATCTTGTCCGAGCCCGAGACGATCCAGACCTCACGGCCGTGCTCGGAAGCCATCAGGAACATGTCCGATCCCGGGTCCTTTTCGTCGCCGCGGTGGACGATGAAGCCGACCTGTTCCCAGTCGTCCTGAAGGCCCACATCCCAGTAGACGCCGAAGCCGTCACCGGCCGTGATCTCCAGACCGTTCTCCCAAGTCACCGACTCGGTGGTGTCCTCCCAGAGGTGGAGCCGAAACTCCCCGTACTCGCCGTCCGGGCGCGTGTAGTGGACGCGAGCAAACCCGTCCGCAAGCGGCCCGCCCTGTCCAAACTCTTCGGTTCCCTGGGCCATGGTTCCACCACCCAGGGCGGCCTCGGCTGTCGGGTGGATGGTGGTGTCGCCGCTGACGATGAACGCGCTGCGCCCCTGCTCGGTGATGTCCAGGAACATGTCAGGGCCGGGGTCCTTCTCGTCGCCGCGGTGGACGATGAATCCGAGTGTGGCGGCGCCGTCTGCGAGGCCGACGTCCCAATACAGGCCGAAGTCGTCCTCTCCGGTCGGGGGGAGACCGTTCTCCCAGGTCACCGTCTCTGTGGTGTCCTCCCAGGCATGCAGTACCCAGTCGATGTAGTCCCCGTCGGGGTTGCGGTAATGGACCCTGGCGATGCCATCGGGCAGGTCCTCGGTGGTGCCACCACCGGTTTCTGCGACGGTGGTTGTCGTGGTCGGCGCAGCCGTCGTGGTGGTGGCTTCGGTTGTGGTCGAGGAGGTGGTTTCAGAGCCGGTCGATGAGTCGCAGGCGGTGGCGAACAGGGCCAGGACCGCTACCAGAGTGATCGTCTTCATCGACCTCGACACAGTGCCTCTCCTTGGGACGCGACGCGGGTGAAGGTACCGGGGCGGCAAGGCCTTTGCGAGGCGAATCAGCCGGTGTATTCGGCGTCGTCGACCTTGCGTGGCTCCCACACGGTCGCGCCGCCGGTTGTCAGCGACAGATGGCTCATCGGGCTGTTGGGCAGCGCCCCGTGCCAGTGCACCTCTCCAGGTGACGCGTACACGACGTCGCCTGCGGCGATGGTGACCCGCTCGCCCTCTGCGTTGGCGACGAGGCCCGCTCCGCCCGTCACGTAGAGGACCTGTCCATCAGGGTGCCAGTGCCAGTCGGTGCGGGCACCGGGCTCGAACTGGACGGCCAGCGCATGGAGGCCATCGTCGGAGGCGTGGCTGAGCGGTCCGAAGAAGACCGTGCCCGTGAAGTGCTCGGCAGGAGCTGGTTCCCAGGGAATCGAGTCGGCAGGTGTGTGGTCCATGTGCCGACGCTAACGCCTGATCAGACGATGCGGTCCCCACTGCCGCTCTTGGCGGCGTACATCGCAGTGTCGGCGCGGTCGATCATCTGGTTTACGTCGGTGTCGTCGAGGCGCATCGTTGCCACACCGATCGAGAGCGTCACCCGGGGGTCCCGCTGTAACTCGATGACCCTCGCTGCCGTGGTTCGTGCGCCTTCGTCATCGGTCTCCGGCAGCAAAGCCAGGAACTCGTCGCCTCCCCAGCGGCCGACCACATCGGCGTCGCGGACCCCCGTGGAGCACGCCTCGGCAACATTCTTCAGGACCTCGTCGCCAGTGATGTGTCCGAATGTGTCGTTGACGCTCTTGAAGTCGTCGACATCGATGACCAGCGCCGCGAGTGGATGGCCATACCGCATCGATGAGCTGAACAGGCGAGACGACAGCTCTTCGAGCTGGCGACGATTCGGTAGTCCGGTGAGGCTGTCGGATTGCGCCAGACGCTGGTTCTCGGCGAGTAACCGGACGTTGGTGATGGCAGCCGATGCCATGGAAACGAGTGCCGCCATGAGGTCGAGGTCGTGATCGTCGAATGGGGCCCCGCCCTCCTTGTTGCCGGCGAGCAGCACTCCGAGGACCTGACCGCGTGCCCGGATTGGCATGACCGCCATCGGGCCGATTCCTCGCTCGACTCTCGCGGCCCGAGATGGATCCGACTCGCCTGGATCGTCCGGGGAAGACGACAGCACGCCTTCGGATCCTCTGAGCGCAGCGCCGAGGAGACCGTCCCAGGGGTCGCTGAACGAGTCGGTGTACCCGCCGACTGCCGAATGGTGGACGCTTTGAGTGGCCGCGTCGACGAGGTGGGCCTCGGCCATGTCGGCTGGAAGCGCCGCCGTCGTGGCTTCCACGATCGATTTCAACATGACGGCAGGGTCGGTGATCGTCATCAGATTGACAGCCGTCTCGAGCAGCGATTCGGTTTCCTCCAGCGATTGTCGCGTGATCGCCATGAGGCGGTGGCGCTCCAGCGCCAGCTTCGCCTGAGATGCCATGACCTCGATGGTGGCGGACTCCGGCTGGGAGAACGGCGGCTTACCGACACCTCGGATCACGGTGAGGGTTCCTGCAAGGCGATCCGTGAAGAACATCGGAACGATGACCATCGGTCCGCTGCCTTCATCGACTCTTGTCTGGCGGGTGGCCTCCGACTCTCGAGTGTCGGGCTCGTTCGAGGTCACGCCGACACGGTTCCCGATTGCCCAGCCGGTCAGCCCATCCATGAGCTGCTCGTAGCTGAGCGGCCCGATTTGGTGGGCTTCTCTTCCGCCAACGACCTGATGGAGCACCTTCCTCTGGATCATGTCGACTGTGACGAGGATCACTCGGTCGGCCCGGAGCGCCTGTCCGATGCCATCGGCCACCACTCGCAGGTCTTCTTCGGGTTCGTGAACCGTCATCAATGCGTTGGCGACCCTCGCCACAGCATCTGCTCGCTTGCGATCGTCGCGGGCCCTGAAGACCGTGTCTCGGTGTTCCGTGGAGGTGGACTCCAGCTCCTGGATGTACGCCGCCGTTCCCATGGCCGAAGCAGCTCTGGACGCCAGGGTCTCCATGAACGCAAGTTCGCCGGCGTCGTACTCCCTGGGCTCGGAATCGAGCACGTACAGCACGCCGAGAACTCCTTCCTCGGACATGATGGGTACGCCTGCGAAGGCGCGGATGCCGTACTCGTCTATCAGTCTTCCGTTGTTGCCCTCGCTCGTGGTGGTGTCGGTGACGATCATGGGCCGACGGGAATCGATGATCGCCCTCGTCATTCCACCGGTGCGGCGCACAGACGTCGCCACCGCTCGACGTTCCTGACCGGGAACCGTGGATGCCGCGGTCACGTATTCCTCGGTCTGGGGGTTCCAGGTGATGACGCTGGCGCCGAGTGTTGCGGACAGGAGCGCGGTTGCTACTCCGGCGATCTGGTCGAGTAGCCGTTGCGGATCACCGGGGACCAGTTCGAGCGAAGCGAGAGCCATCAATCGGCCCGGGTCCCGCACGCGTGGCTGCGGCTGGTTCATGTCTGAACGAATCGGCCTCGAATAGGAGGCCCTTGAGCGCCGTCACTGTGTGTAGTGCTTCTCCAGCGCGTGCCACACCGACGGGTAATCGTCCTGGAGCGCAGGCATCGTCGAGGCGTAGTCGGTCGGGATCAGGGGGTACCGGGTCTCGAACATGAACGACATGGTGTCCGACAGTTTCTCGGGAGCCAGGTCTGACGTCGTCGCCTTGATCCAGGCGTCGTGGTCGGGACCGTGGGCGAAGTACATGTTGTGCAGGCTCATCCCGCCAGGCTCGAAGCCCTCCTCTTTGGCGTCATAGACGCCGTAGAGGATTCCCATGAACTCGCTCATGATGTTCATGTGATACCAGGGGGGTCGGAAGGTGTGCTCCCCGACCAGCCATCGGTCGGCGAAGACCACGAAGTCGATGTTCGCCATGCCCGGCCGTTCCGACGCCGAGGTCAACACGGTGAAGATCGACGGGTCGGGGTGGTCGAAGCTGATGGACCCCATGACGTTGAATCTGGTGAGGTCGTACTTGTACGGGGCGTGGTTGCCGTGCCAGCCGACGACGTCGAGCGGTGAGTAGTCGAGCTCGACCATGAACAGCCGGCCATCGAACTTCACGTACAACTCACCGGGATCTTCGGTGTCCTCGAATGCGGCCACCGGGTACAGGAAGTCGCGAGGGTTGGCGAGGCCGTTGGCGCCGATGGGCCCCCGTTCCGGCAGGGTCAGGTAGGTGCCGTAGTTCTCACAGACGTATCCCCGGGCGGTCTCGTCGAGCAGATCCACGCGGAACTTCATCGCACGGGGGATCACGCAGATCTCGCCCGGCGAGACCTCGAGCACGCCGCACTCGGTGGCGAACCGCAGCCGGCCTTCCTGGGGCACGATGAGCATCTCGCCGTCGGCGTTGTAGAAGTAGGTGTTGTCCATCGACTCGGTGGCCATGTAGATGTGAGCCGCCATTCCTGCCTGGAGGTGGGCGTTCCCGTTGGTGGCGACGGTGCGGAGTCCTGTCAGAAACGTGGTCGGCTCATCGGGGAAGGGCGGAGGGTTCCACCGCAGCTGACCGATCGGCGGGTCCGCCTCCCGATCCGGTCCGGTGCGGATGGAGTGTCGGTCGACCTCGGTGAACTGCCAGGCATGACGAACCGACGGCCGGATTCGATAGAACCAGGTGCGACGGTTTTCGGCGTTGGGGACAGTGAAGGCCGTTCCCGAGAGCTGTTCGGTGTAGAGACCGAGCGGTGGCTTCTGAGGGTTGTTCTGGCCGACAGGGAGCGCTCCGGGGACGGCCTCGGAGGCGAACTCGTTGCCAAACCCCGACTGGTACTCCACATCGCCCATGACGGCTCCTCCCCGGTGTGCGGTCAAGCTAG
>JABDIW010000001.1 GCA_013003515.1 Acidimicrobiia bacterium | reverse complement strand
GTCGTATTCCTTGGCGACGAGGTGAGCCAGGATCTCGGAGTCGGTCTCGGACGCAAAGGCATTGCCTTCGGCGACCAGCTCCTCTTTGAGGGCGTGGAAGTTCTCGATGATCCCGTTGTGGACGACGACGAACTCACCGTGAGGGTCGGTGTGGGGGTGGGCGTTGGCATCCGACGGTGCTCCATGGGTGGCCCACCTCGTGTGTCCGATGCCGGACGTTCCGGCGACCGGGTCACCACCGAGGAGCTGCTCGAGATTGGCGAGCTTGCCCTCCGCCTTGCGGACCTCGATGGCCTCGTGGTTCTTGACCGCGATCCCGGCCGAGTCGTAGCCGCGGTACTCGAGACGACGCAGGCCGTCGACGAGGATCGGCGCCGCCTGTTGTGGGCCGATGTAGCCCATGATTCCGCACATCAGTGCCTCCATCTTCGGGCCCGGAGTCACCTGCGCGGTGAAGCACAGCTCACGTCGGGAGGGCTTTGTCCCGGGGATCGCTCCCCGGATTTGTCCCGTCCCGTGACGACCGTGAGAAGCCGAGAGGGCACCCGCCGACGGCTCGATTCTCCCTCTGCCTCGTCGCCTCCTCGAGGGTCACCTCGAAGAGGACCGGCGCTTGATCACAGACTCTGGGCTGTTTGTGTTGTCGCTACTTCAACGTCCCGGACAGTGCCGGGCGTTCCCGGAGTCTACGAGAGCTCGCCGAGTGCACCAACGACGACGCCTGACAGCGACGTGGCGACCGTCCTGGCGGTTGGCTCGTCCTCGGCCTCCACCATGACCCTGACCAGCGGTTCGGTGCCCGAGGCCCGAACCAGGACCCGGCCCGAATCACCGAGGTCACGCTCGGCGTCGGCAACGGCCGCCCAGACCGCAGATGCGTCTGCAAGCCCGTCCTTGTCCGAGACCCGCACGTTCTGGAGCACCTGGGGAAACTCGGTCATCACGGTGCGCAACTCGGACAGTGGCTTGCCGGTGGCGGCGACGATGTCGAGAAGGCGAACCGCCGACAACAGCCCATCTCCGGTGGTGCGGTCCTCGAGGACGATGTGACCCGACTGCTCTCCCCCGATGACGGCCTTACGCTCCTTCATGGCCTCGAGCACATACCTGTCGCCGACTCCGGTCTCGACCACGTCGATGCCGGCTCGTTTCATGGCCTGGTGGAAGCCGAGGTTGGACATGACGGTGGCGACGACCGTGTTGCCTTCCAGCTTCCCGTTCTCCTTGAGGTGGGTGGCCACGATCGCCATGAGCACGTCACCGTTGACGACCTCTCCGTTCTCGTCGATGGCAATGAGCCGATCGGCGTCCCCATCGAAGGCGAGGCCGATACGACCCGAGGCCTTGGCGGCCAGCATCTCGGGGTGGGTGGCCCCACATCCATCGTTGATGTTGGTGCCGTCGGGATCTGCCGCGTACACCTCGAAGTCGGCCTTGAGCTGCTCGAACAGGCGGGGCGCCGCGGCGAAGGCGGCTCCGTTGGCGCAATCGATGGCCAGCTCGACACCACGCAGCGAGTACTGAGCCTTGTACTGGAGGAACGCCAGGTAACGGTCGAGGGAGTCGCTCATCGTGGTCTGAAGACCGATGTAGTGGCCCAGAGCAGGTTCGTGAGTGCGGCCAAACCCATCCTCGATGGCCAGCTCGGCGTCGTCGTCCAGCTTGGAACCGTCACGCCCGAAGAACTTGATGCCGTTGTCGGGAGCAGGGTTGTGGGAGGCGCTGACCATGACGCCGTATCGGGCGCCGACCTCGCGGGTCAATCGGGACACGGCGCCCACCGGGATGATGCCCAGGTCGACGGTGTCGATTCCCACGCTGTTGAAACCGGCGTGAAGGGCAGCGGAGAGCATCGGTCCGGAGCGACGGGTGTCCCGTCCGATGAGGGCGACGCCGTCGACGAGTGCACCCGCAGAACGGGCGAGCCCAATGGCCAGCTCAGGAGTGATGTCGTCGTTGGCTACGCCACGGACGCCATCGGTGCCGAACAGGCGCCGGTTCACCGCTTGGTGTACTGCGGTGCCCGACGAGCCTTGCGGAGCCCGTACTTCTTGCGCTCGACCTTGCGCGAGTCACGGGTGAGCAGGCCTTCCCGCTTCAGCGGGATCCGGTAGTCGGGGTCGAGTTCGACGAGGGCCCGCGAGATGGCGAGCCGGAGGGCGTCGCTCTGTCCCGTGGTGCCGCCACCATGCAACTTGGCCAGGACGTCGTACCGGCCCTCGAGGTTCACGGTCCGGAACGGCTCCATGATGCGGATCTGCTGAGCCTGGATCGGGAAATACGCCTCGAGCGGCTTGCCATTGAGCGAAAACGTCCCGGTACCGTCATAGAGACGGACCTGGGCGACGGACCGCTTGCGGCGACCTGTCGCACGTGCCATCAGGGTCGCCATCAGCGCTCCACCTTTCGGATGTCGAAATCGATCGGTTGCGGGCCCTGAGCAGCATGCGGGTGCTCGGCGCCCGGATAGACCTTGAGTTTGCTGATCATCTTCCTGCCGAGTCGGTTCTTGGGCAGCATGCCCTTCACGGCCGACTCGATGATGCGCTCGGGGTGGGTCTCCCTGAGACGACCGAGGCTCTCCTCACGAAGCCCGCCGGGATACCCGGAGTGGCGGAAGTACTTCTTGTCGGTCTCCTTCTTGCCCGTGGAGCCAACGGCCGCAGCGTTGATGACCACCACGTAGTCACCGCCGTCGACGTGGGGCGTGAAGGTGGGCTTGTGCTTGCCACGCAGGATGCTGGCAACGCGGGTCGCCAGCCGGCCGATGGGGATGTCGGTGGCGTCGACCAACAGCCATGCCCGCTCGACATCGGCGGGGCGCTGAGAAAATGTCTTGGAACGCTTGAGGCTCACGTGGACTTCCGTCGTTCGGGGATGTGGCTCCGGCTGCGGAGAACACCGCGCACAGGAGCGCCCCCGGGACCGGGAGCGAGACGCAATGGTAAAGCGGCCCGCTCCCCCGGTCAATCTGACGGTAGCGTGACCGGATGATCGATCCCGTTTCGCTGACCGACATCGAACGAGCCGCAACGCTCACGTCCGAAGTCGCCCTCGTCACTCCGATGATCCCGACCCACTCGTTCTCGGCCATGGCGGGGGCCGAGGTGTGGCTCAAGGCCGAGAACCTCCAGCGCACCGGTTCGTTCAAGATCCGGGGAGCCCTCAACCGGTTGTCTCTACTCGAAGAACCAGACCGCGGTGTCGTGGCCGCCTCGGCCGGCAACCACGCCCAGGGTGTCGCCCTCGCCGCCGCCCACTACGGGATCTCGGCGACGGTGTTCATGCCGGTGGACGCCTCGATACCCAAGATCAACGCCACCAGGGGGTACGGGGCTGACGTGAGGCTGGTCGGCAACGACCTCGGCGAGTCCGTCGACGCCGCGACCGCCTTTGCCGCCGGAACCGGAGCCGAGCTGATCCACCCGTACGACGACCCGGCCATCATCGCCGGACAGGGCACGCTGGGCCTCGAAGTGATCGATCAGCTACCGACAGCCGGCGTCGTTGTCATCCCTGTCGGCGGCGGCGGGCTCATCGGGGGCAGTGCCACCGCCATCAAGGCGCAGCGTCCCGACGTCATGGTGATCGGGGTCGAAGCAGAGGCGATGCCGCTGTATGCCGAGTGCCGTCGCGCCGGGAAGCCCGTCGACATCCCCTCGATGCCGACGGTCGCAGATGGCATCGCCATCCCCCGCGGTTCCGAGCCGGCATTCGCCTTGATCGAAGCCCATGTCGATGAGCTGCTGACCGTGTCCGACGTGGAGGCGACCGAGACCGTGGCGTTGCTGTTGGAGCGAGCCAAGTTCCTCGTCGAGCCCGCCGGCGCAGTCGGCCTCGCCGCCGTGCTGGCCGGAAAGGTGCCCACCGACAAGGGCCCCATCGTTGCTGTCCTCTCGGGCGGCAACGTGGACCTGCTCCTCATCGATCGCATCGTGCGTCACGGCCTCGAGGCTCGCGGGCGGTTTGGGACAGTGACTGTGCGAGTCCCCGACAGCCCCGGCAACCTGGCCGGCGTCATCAATGCCATCGCCGATCACGGCGGCAACGTGCTGGCTGTGGAACACCATCGCGAGGGCACCGGGCTCCAGTTCGGCGAGGTCGAGATCTTCGTCGCGTTCGCCACCCGCTCCACCGAGCACCACAGCGAGATCATGGCGGCATTGGGAGAGTTGGGAGTGGTGGAGTAACGGAGAAGTTGACAGTTGTCAGTCATCAGCTCTGAGGACTGGCGACTGGTAGCTGGCAGCTCCGTGAGCTCCGCTCACGGATTGTGCTCCACGACCCGCTCGGGATTGATCCTGAGGATCACGCGTGGTGAGCGGGGCCCGCCGAAGGGGCCGCCGAAGTACTGCTCGGAGAGCTTGTCGATGTGGGCAGTGGCTGCTTCGCCGGACTCGATCGACATGACTCTTCCTCTGATCTCGACCCAGTCGAAGAAGTCGGTGCCGCTGATGATCGTCACCGTGACCAGCGGGTTGGCCTCCATGTTCTTGAGCTTCTGGCGACCCTCGAGCGTGTTGATGAGGATGTCGGTGCCATCGG
>JABDIW010000236.1 GCA_013003515.1 Acidimicrobiia bacterium | reverse complement strand
TGAGCTGTACCGGATGCGCATCCGTGCCTCGTCGCCTTTGGTCGGAAGCTCTCTGCGGGAGTCCAATCTCGGGCGGAGATTCGGGGTCTCGGTGCTGCAGATCGATCCGTTCCACGATGATCCGACTCTGTTCGGGCAGCCGCTGCCTTCTGCGCTGCGCGACCGCGTCGGCGCCATGCAGGCCGAGCCTCCCGGACTTCCTGACCCGGACCGTGTGCTCTTGCACAACGATGTGATGCTCGTCAGGGGCGCTCCAGAACAGGTCAGCGAAGTCGAGGTCGCCATGCATCTGGGGATGCTGCCTGTGGAGGAGGCTCCGGAGGAACTGGGGGAGCTGCTGTCCCAGGAGATCGGCATCGCAGAGGTGCTCATCGCTCCTCGCTCCTCCTTCGCCGGAGCAGTCGTCGCCGAGGGCGCTGTCGGAAGGAGCTTCGGTGTGCTCGTCCTCGGCATCAGGCGGGGCGACCACCACGTCGACAGCACCGAACCGCTCCAGGTGGGCGATGCCCTGCTGGTTCGGGGGACGTGGAAGGCCATTGGTGTCATGGCCGAGGAGGTGCGGAACTTCGTCGTCGTCGGCCAGCCCGAGGAGATCGCAACGCAGGTGACCGACCTCGACAGCCGGTCGTGGTTGTCGCTGGGGATCCTTGCGGTGATGGTTGCGCTCATGGCGAGCGGGGTTGTCCCGGTGGTCATCGCAGCCTTGCTGGCGGCCGTTGCGATGCTGGCGACCGGCTGTCTCACCTCCACCCAGGCCTACCGCGCCGTGTCTTGGTCGACGGTGATCCTGATCGGAGCCATGATCCCGATGGCAACGGCTCTCGATGCGACCGGTGGTGCCGCACGCATCGCCGACACCCTTGTCGACGTCTTCGGTGGGTTCGGCGCTGTGCCCCTGTTGGCGGGGATCATGCTCATCACCACCGGATTCAGTCAGGTGATCAGCAACACCGCCGCTGCGGTGTTGATGGCACCGGTCGCCCTTGGCGCCGCTGCCGGGCTCGGCGTCGATCCGCACCCCCTGATGATGGGACTGGCCGTGGCCGCCTCGACTGCGTTCCTCACCCCCGTCGGGACCGCCCCGAACCTGATGGTGATGTCACCCGGCGGCTACCGGTTCCGCGACTACGCGGTAGTAGGCCTACCCCTGCTGGCGTTGTTCTTCATCGTGAGCCTGTTGCTCATCCCCATCATCTGGCCGCTGTGAGTCTCCGGCACACCCTCCAATCAAGCATGAGACTGGTCGTCGCACTCGCCGCCGTTGTGTTGCTCGCGGCCGGGTGCTCGGACTCGGTGAACCCGACCTCGGTGTGTGAGGACCCACCGCAGATCGAGCTCGACCGAATGGAGCGTGCGGCCGCACCTGGATCGGATGTCCGCCTCGACCCCAATCCCGTCTCGGTTGGGGAGCGGGCCAAGCTCACCGTTGATGGACCGGCCGAGCTGACTGGCGAGTATGCGACGTGGCAGTGCTGGGACGGAGACGTGTGGGTCGTGACCCATCACCTGCTTGTCGACCAGACGGTCGAGAGACTCCCTGGCTCGACCGTCACCTACTCAGCCGTCGGCTTCCCGCTACCGCACGAGAAGCTGATCACAGTCCCCGATGTCGCCCCGGGCGTGTATCGCATCGAGGATGTCATCTCGGAACCGGGCGCCGAGTACGCAGTGATCGTCATCGTCGAATAACCATCGACCATCGACTGACGTCTACTGGCTCTCCAGCTCTTCGATCTCCGCCGCCTCGAGGAGGGCTGCCTCCTCGGCACTCGCC
>JABDIW010000231.1 GCA_013003515.1 Acidimicrobiia bacterium | reverse complement strand
GTCGTCCCACGACTCCTCGGCGGGGACGAACGGTGCGATGTACACCTCGGATGCGTCGAAGGCGATGCCGACGTACGCCTCGAACGGCTCCAGGCATCGTTCGAAGGCCTGGATGGTGACTTCGAAGTCACCCGGATAGGTGTCGCCCGAGAGATCGACCGTGGCCAGCACCTCGTAGTCGTGGGGCTCTGCGCAATCGACGACGTCGACGGCATTGAACTCGAGCGCGGCGGGCTCGTCGAAGCAGTCACCGACAGACAGGTTGTCGACGCCGGTCGAGGAATCGAAGAACCGAAACCCGATGATGCCGAGGATGACGAGGCCGACCAGGATCCCGCGCGACTGCCAGATCCGGCTCATTGACGATGGCGGGGCGGGTGGCGCCGGTGGCGGTGTCGTCATCCGGTCGGTGACGGTTGCCGGGCGCCGTGTCGTGGCGGGCTGGGGAGTGTCGCCGAAAGGATCCGCCTCTGCCGCGGCGGTGGGTGGCTGGGGCGGTGCGGCTACCAGGAACGGGTCATCGTCCGGCATGGGGTCGTCGTCCGGGAGGGGCTCGGTCGCGTCGGGTTCCTCATCGAATGAGTCTTCAGCCGCATCCACCATCGCTTCGCTGTCGAGGTCGGCACCGGAGTCGGCATCGACGGGATGGGCCGGCACGCTTCCCCCAGACGACAGGGCTTCGCGCGCCTGGCGCACCAGGTCCTCGCTGCTGATGGGCTCGTCGGGCCCGCCGGGGCTGTTGGTCTCGTCAGGTGCCATCTGGCCTCTCCGGTGTGGGGATCTGTGCACCCTATCGGCAGATGGTTCGTGGGTCTGGAATGAGCGAAGCGACGGAAGGCCGCCAACAGTTGCGCCGTCCCATCCTCCGATCGGCGGAGACTTGAATGCGGGCATGTCATCTGTCGCGGCGATTCACCGAAGCCTGCGGGTGGATGTCTCGCTGCGGCTCGGGCGCACGATGCGTCTGCTCGAGCTGGGGAGCGGGGATCCGGCAGCGCGCATGACCGACACCGACGTGCAGGCAGCATTCCACACTGCAGCGGGACCGGTCGCCTTCCGCCTCGAGCGAACCAACGGCCATGTCGATTGTGCGGCGTGGGGCCCTGGTGCCGAGTTGCTGGCTGATCGCCTCGATTCCTTCATCGGCCTCACCGACGACCCGACGGCACTCGAAGCGCACGACGACGTCGTGAGGCGTCGGCAGCGCCAATCCAGCGGCCTCCGGTTGGCTGCGTCCGGCGCTGTGTACGACTCCGTGGTCCACTGGATCGTCCACCAGAAGGTGACGGGGAAGGGCGCCGGCCGCTCGATGCGGGACCTCATCCGCGACCATGGGGAGCCGGCGCCAGGTCCCCTGGGGTTGCGTCTCGGACCGGCACCCGGCGCCCTGGCTGCCATGGCCTATGAGGACTTCCACCCGCTGGGGATCGAGCGCAAGCGGGCGGAGGTGCTGCGCAACGT
>JABDIW010000234.1 GCA_013003515.1 Acidimicrobiia bacterium | reverse complement strand
GAGCGGTGGCGGCCTGAACATCGCTGGAACCGCGGTTCTCCGCAACGTCGGAGTGACCGGGCACACAGGTTCGTGGGGAAGCGGGATCGTCGTCGAGCCGGGCGGCGCCCTCATCGGGCACGATTGTCGGATCACCGACAATGTGGCCAACTTCCGGGCTGGGGCCATCTATGCCGGAATCCGTGGGCCAGGCTCGGGTCTGGCCTTTGGCATCGAACTCCATGGGTGCGATGTCAGCCGCAACACGGCGAACGTCTCGCGCGGCGGCGCTATCGAATTGCGAGGGGCCGGTTCCTTCGCAATGAACGGCGGCACGCTCACCGGCAACACGTCCCTCCGAGATGATGCCGGTGCGATTCGATCCAGCGGCAGTGATGTGTCGCTCGTCGGAGTCGATGTCACCGGCAACTACGCCAAGCTCGCCGGTGGCGCACTGAAGACGGAGGGCGGCTCGCTGCTCCTCGAGGACTCAAACCTCCATGAGAACACAGCGCGACTGGCCGGCGGGGGTGGGCTCTGGGCATCGGGAACCATCGTGACGATCATCCGGACGCCCGTGACCGCCAATCATGCTTCCCAGAGCAGCGGAGGTGGCCTCTACCTCGACAACAACGCCGTCGCCGAAATCACCGACTCCGTGATCGACTTCAATGAGGCGCGAGCCGGCAGCGACTCCAGGAGTGGCTTCGGAGCCGGCCTCTTCGTGGCGGGAGGGTCCGCCGTGACTCTCGTCGGGACGCCCGTCGCCGACAACATCGCCGACAAGAACGGCGGGGGCTTCTACCTGATCGAAGACGCCTCGCTCACCTACGAGGAAGGCTTCATCGCGAGGAACCAGTCGCTGGCACCTGCCGGCGGCGGCGGCGGCATCTTCGCGAATGCTTCAACAGTCAACGTATCAACCAGCACGCTCGAGGCGAACACGGCTGCCGACTTCGGAGCTGCGGTCTTTGCCAGCTCCTCTGTCGTCGAGTTCGAAGCGGCTGCCGTTGTCGGCAACGTAGCCGCTGACAATGGCGCGGCGTTCTCGCTCGACCGGGGCTCGGTCTTGATGTTCCGGGATGGTGAGATCGTGGACAACCACGCTCAGGACGCGACAGTCACGTTCGCTGTGGAGTCAGATGTCCACTTCGAGAACGCCCTCATCGCCGGCAACACCGCAACCGAGTCGAACAGCGGAGTCTTCGTCGCAAGAGGCCATCTGACGGTCACCGACTCCGCTCTACTGGGCAATACCGCCGGCATCGCGTCCTCCGGGGCGGTGAGCGTCGTCGATAGCTCTGCCGGCATATCGGGTTCATGCATCGTGGACAACTCCTTCCCAGCCGTGACCTCCAGCGCCGTCCTCGGAACCATTCTCGGCGCAACCGGAAACTGGTGGGGTGATCCTTCTGGACCGTCTGGTGAAGGACCCGGATCCGGCGACGGGATTACGGGCGGGTGGTTCTTCACCCCGTGGGCCACAGACATCTTGGGACCATGCGTGTTCGCCGAGGCTCCATGGGCCCCCGGTCAACCGCCAAGCGGAGCTTGTGAGGTCCTGGTGTGGTTCGACGAAGCTACGGTCATCGCCGACACCGACGAGGGACTCGACGACTGGCGCATCACCGCAGCCGCCCGGTTCTACGACTTCGACCCGACCCGCGACCGCGAGATCGCATCGATCGGCATCACATCGTTCGACGGCGACGCCGGTGACACCGTCGTGCTCGAACAACAGTGGCGCACCGAGATGTGGGATTCCTACGCCAACCTGATCCGGCTCGACGACGTCGCCATAACCATCAGAGAGAACGACGGCCGCGCCGGATCCGACATCGCCACCTTCCGCTGGTCCCCGGGAACACTCATCGAATGCGGCGAAACCATGTCGTTCACCGCCTTGATCGGAGTCACCCCGAGCAGCGGTCGTTTCCTCCGAAAC
>JABDIW010000086.1 GCA_013003515.1 Acidimicrobiia bacterium | reverse complement strand
ACTCGGGCCGCTAGCGGGGGCAGTCCGTAGACTGGATCATCGTGGCAGGTCTGGTGCGGACACTCGAGCGGCGCTTGGAACGCTTTGTGGAGGGGCTTTCCGCGGCCCTGTTCCGTTCCGGGGTCGGCCCCGTCGAGCTGGGTGACCGCCTGGTACGTGAAGCCGATCTGCTGGTGTCGGAAGGGCCGACTGGTCCCGCCATCCCGAATGTGTGGGTCGTCCGGGCACCCCTCGACGTGCCCGCCGACTACGACCTCGATCCGCTCCGCCGCGAGCTGGCATACGTGATCAACGAAACGGCGCGAACCAGGGGGTGGCGACTGGAAGGGCCCACCCGGGTCGCTGTCCTCGCCGACGAGTCCGTTCCAAGGGGCACCATCCGTGCCGACACCTCATTCGAGCCTGGCGAGCTTCCTCCGTGGGCTGAGCTCGTCGGTGCCGGCGGCCGGTGGCAATTGCGCCACAACCGGGAAGCCATCGGCAGGTCGATGGAGGCTGACATCGTGATCTCGAATCCCGAGGTGTCCCGCCGTCACGTCCTGATCTGGAGAGAAGGCGAAGACGTGCTGATCGCCGATCTCGACTCGGCCAACGGAACCACTCTCAACGGCGCCGACGTTGAGCATCCCGAGACGGTTGTCGCCGGCGACCTCATCGGGTTGGGTTTGGTCACCGTGAGCTACCGTCCCCTGTAGCCCTCGACCGGAAATCCCACCATGCCAGCGCTGTTTCTGAACCTCCTCAAGCTGATCTTCCTGGCTTTGCTGTATCTGTTCCTGTGGCAGGTGGCGAGGTCGATCGGAGCCCACCTCGGGACGGCACGCGCCCCGATGCGAACACGGACCGGGGCCGAGATCCTCATCGTGAAGTCCGCAACCCTCGCCGGCTCCCGATTCCCCCTGTCAGGTCCTCTCGTCATGGGGCGCAGCGGAGAGGCCGACATCGTGGTCGACGATCCGTACGCATCCGACCTTCACGCCCGCGTCGGCCTCCACGATGGGGAAGTGATGGTCCACGATCTCGGGTCGACGAACGGCACCTATGTCAACGGGAGACGGGTCACCAGCCCGGTCCGGGTTGGCAAGGGAGACGCCATCCAGGTGGGCAAGACGATCATGGAAGTCCGGTGACCGGATGAGGTTCGTGTGGGCCACCGGTAGCCATGTCGGTCGGATCCGGAATCAGAACGAGGACTCGGTCTTCCCCGAGACGAGCGGCGCTGCCACAGGCCCCATCGTGGTCGCGGTTGCCGACGGGATGGGCGGTCACGTCGGGGGCGAGATCGCCTCACGGGTTGCCATCGACGCCGCCACCGCCACCGACGAACCACCCGCCGTCAGGGTCGGTGCTGCGAATGCCGCCGTGCTGGCGCGAGCCGAGAGCGAGCCTGACCTCAGCGGGATGGGCACCACGCTGACCCTTGCCATCCTCGATGGCGACCGGGCCCACCTCGGTCACGTCGGAGACTCTCGTGCGTACTTGCTTCGCAACGGCGAGCTGAACCGCATCACCGAGGACCACACCTACGTCGAGTGGCTGCGACGCGAGGGGCGGCTCGAAGAGGAGGACATCGCCGAGCATCCGATGCGACACGTCGTCATGCGAGCGCTTGGTCTCGAGGAAGAGGTCGAGATCGACTCCTACGAGCAGGCGCTCGAAGCCGGGGATCGCCTGCTGATCTGCTCCGACGGTCTCACCAACATGGTCGACGATCCCGGCATCGGTGAGATCCTCCGGGGGGAGCCGTCCACCGAGGCCGCGGTGTGGGCCCTGATCGAGGCCGCCAACTCGGCCGGGGGCAACGACAACACCACCGTGGCGCTGGTCGACGTCGAGGCATGAGCCGGACAGCCGAGACCGCGCTCATCCTGGTGGCCACCGGGCTTGCCGGCCTGGGCACCGTCCTGGTCAACCTGACTCAGGGATCGGGCTTCGACGCCCAGGTGGTGGTGACGATCGCGGCGTTCCTCGTCGGCTTCGGCGGGCTTGGTCTCGCCACCCGTCGGTTTGCCCCTGCCGCCAACCCGTTCCTCATCCCGTTGGTGACATTCCTGGCCGCCATCGGATTCACCGAGCTGTACCGGCTCGACCCGAGCCGCGCCGCAGTCCAGCGCTGGTCCATCGTTGTGGCCGGCGGAGTCGCCGCCGCAGTGTTGTTCGCCCTTCGCACCGACGGTGTCGCGGTGCTGCGACGCTACCGATACGTCTTTGCCATCACCGCACTCGGGCTGTGGATGCTGCCGCTGACGCCGCTGGGCGTGGAGATCAACGGGTCGCGGCTGTGGCTGCGCCTCACCGTCCCCGGCACGAGCACAACGGCGAGCTTCCAGCCAGGGGAGATCGCCAAGCTGCTCCTCGTCGCCTTCCTGGCCTCGTATCTCGCCGAACGACACGAGAGCCTGTCGCAGATGCGGCGATCGATCGGGCCCCTCCTGTTGCCACGCCCCAGCCAGCTGGGACCGGTGATGCTGGCGTTCATCCTGTCGTTCGGCGTGTTGATCTATCAGCGAGACCTCGGAGCCTCTCTGCTGCTGTTCGGGGTGGTGATCGCCATGCTGTATGCCGCAACCTCCCAGAGGACCTATCTGGTGTTCGGCGGTGCCCTCGTCCTCGGGGGAGGGATCGTCGCGTTCCAGATGTTCGACCACGTCCAGCGCCGGGTGTCGGCCTGGCTCTATCCGTTCGACGACTTCACAGGTGCCGGCTATCAGGTGGCCCAGGGGCTGTTCGCTTTCGGCTCGGGGAGCCTGACCGGCTCGGGGATCGGGGTAGGCCGTCCCGACCTCATCCCGGCTGCTGCCACCGACTACATCTATGCCGCAGTCGCCGAGGAGATGGGTCTCGCCGGGTCCGTGGTGGTCCTCGCCGGGTTCGCCCTGCTGTTTGCGGTGGGGTTCGGGATCTCGGTGCGATCACGAGACGTGTTCCGCAAGCTGATGGCCGCCGGATTGGTGCTGGTGTTGGGAATCCAGACGATTCTGATCCTGGCCGGGGTGATGCGGCTGTTCCCGGTGACCGGGATCACGCTCCCGTTCATGTCGTATGGGGGCTCGTCGCTCATCGCCAACATGGTGCTGGTGGCGCTGCTCGCCCGCATCAGCCATGAGGAGCGCACGTGAACCGTTCGATCCGCCATCTCGCCATCGTCATCCTGGCCGTGCTGGGCTTGATGACAGGTTGGATGACCTGGCTCCAGGTGGTCGTCGGCCCTGACTTCCGCGACGACCCCCGCAACGTCCGAGTTGCCGCCGCCCGGGTCGCCAAGGAGCGAGGCCCGATCATCACCGCCGATGGCGTCGTCGTCGCCCGCTCCACCGCCAACCCCGACGACCGGCGGGTGTTCCGGCGGACCTATCCGGAGGGCGACCTCTACGCCCACGTCGTGGGGTACTCCACGTTCCTGTTCGGTGACCGCGGGCTCGAAGCCGGGGCCGCCGAGATCCTCTCCTCGGGGCAGGACTCCACGATCTCATCGGTGTTCACAGCACTCACCGGTGGTGACCTTGCCCCCAAGGGAATCCGGCTGACCATCGACCACGACCTGCAGACCGCGGCGGCCGAGGCCCTCGGGGACCAACCCGGCGCCGTCGTCGTGATCGACCCCGCCACCGGTGCCGTTCTCGCCATGGTGTCGTCGCCGACGTTCGATCCGAACCAGTTGCTGGGCAGTCAAGCGGGGACCGCAGGCACTGGTCTCGAGGTCGACCCCACCGAGCCGCTGCTCAATAGAGCGACGGCCGCCGCCTACCCACCCGGTTCAACGTTCAAAGTGATCACCACCGCGGCCGCCCTCGAGACCGGCGTCGCCGGAACCGCCACCCCATATGACGACGTCGTGGAGCTGGAGCTGCCCGGCTCGACGGCCGTCATCCGCAACTTCGACCGACGGGTGTGCACCGACGGGACGACGGTGACCGTGCAGGAAGCCTTCATCCGCTCGTGCAACACGACATTCGGTGCCATCGGCCTCGACCTCGGCGCTGCCGGGCTCGTGACGGGCGCCGAAGGATTCGGGTTCAACCTCGAGGTCCCCTTCGACTTCGACGTGGCCAGTTCGACGATCCCGAGTGCGGCATCGTTCCTGAACGACCTCCCCGGGGTTGCTCAATCCGCGATCGGTCAACGCGACGTGCAGGCGACACCGCTGGGGATGGCGCTGACCGCGGCAGCAGTGGCCAACGACGGAGTCATCATGATTCCCTACCTGGTGGATGCCGTGTTCGACGTCGACGGGGACGTCACCGACATCACCAGTCCCGCAACCTGGCAGCGGGCAATGAGCCCCGCTTCGGCCGGCCAGCTCGCCGAACTGATGGAACAGGTGGTCACCTCGGGAACCGGTCGCCGCGCCGCCGTGCCCGGAGCTCGCATCGCCGGAAAGACCGGAACCGCCGAGGTCCCCGACGCGTCACCGCACGCCTGGTTCATCGGCTTCGGTCCGGTCGGTGATGACGACACACCACCCATCGCACTCGCCGTCGTCGTCGAGAACGGCGGCGACTTCGGTGAGGGCGCCACCGGCGGTGCAACGGCAGCACCCATCGCCCAGGCGGTGTTTGCAGCCTGGGTGTCCGGCTAACAGGCAGTCGACTCGACCAGCTGTTCGAACGTCAGCCCGGGCTCGAGACCCGTCTCGGCGAGTACCCCTTCGTACTCCGCATATACATCCTGGGCCTCGGCCCGCCGGGCGTCGACGCACAGCGCCCGGATGAGCAGATGCCACAGCTTCTCCCGATGGGGAAAACGGACGACCGCAGCCCTCAGCTCAGACACCGCGCCGTCCGTCTTGCCGAGTTGGACCAGCGCCTCGAGACGGGCCTCGGCGACTACCTGTCGCAACTCCTCGAGACGCAACACCTCGGGTCTGGCGAAGACCTCCTCGTGGAGCTCACCCAGGACCTGTCCCCGCCACAGCCCCTCGGCCTCGTTGGCCCATTCGAGGGCCATCGCCGGGTCGGTGACGACGTTGTCGAGGGCGAGGCTCGTCAACCGCTCGAACGTGCACACGTCGAGCTCCGAGCATTCGACGTTGAGTTGATACGAGTGATCCACCCGGGTGATCGCCTCGGTTCCCAGCACCTTGCGCAGGCGCGACACCACCGACTGGAGAGTTGCCACCGCGGTTCGCGGCGGGGCGTCGCCCCACAACGCATCCACCAGAGAGTCGACTGGAACGGCGTGATTGGCCGCAAGAGCAAGAACGCCAAGCGTGACCTTGGGATGTCGACCGCCGACCTCGTGATCGAGGATCTCGTCGAACCGGGACACACTGACGGGTCCCAACACACAAACTCTGAGACCTGGGTTCACACCCTCCCCCCAGATCGTCCCTATCAGCTTTCCAGTCCCGAGCCAGCCTCTCTCAGGGCCAAACGGCCCATGAAATAGGACTGTCCCGGCGCAGCCGGAGCTACCACCCCTTCTATGTCCGGATGACGGGAATACTCACGGCCCTCGTGTCAGCAGACCGTGGCACACCAGGATGGGTCGGGAAGTCGGGAACCCGTGGAACGGTGAACAGCGTTCCCTGGGGGTGTCGGTACCATCGCGCCCCGTGAGTGAAGCGCGCATCCTCGGTGATCGCTATCGCCTGACGGGCCATATCGCCCGGGGCGGCATGGCTGATGTCTGGGAGGCAGAGGACCTGGTCCTCAGCCGCCAGGTGGCAGTCAAGATCCTCCACGACCAGTTCGCCCG
>JABDIW010000082.1 GCA_013003515.1 Acidimicrobiia bacterium | reverse complement strand
GGCTCATCGAACCAACGAGTTGTGACACCGAATCGTATTCGTTGTCGACCAGCCATTGCTGGAGTCCTTCGAGCACCGTCCCGATGTAGTCGGGCCCGTGGCGCAACAGCGCCGAGGCCAGCATCACGACATCCGCTCCTACGAGCAGGCCCTTGATGGCATCACCGGCCGAGTGAACGCCGGTGGTGAGCGCCAGCGAGGCGCCGACATGGCCGTGGATGACTGCGATCCACCGCAACGGAAGCCGCAGCTCCGCCGACGTCGACAGAGACACCTGGGGCTCGATGGTGAGCTCCTCGAGGTCGATGTCGGGCTGATAGAAACGGTTGAACAGCACCAGGCCGTCGGCGCCGGCATCGGCGAGACGCCGCGCCATGTGGGGGAACGACGAGAACTGCGGCCCGACCTTCACCGCCAGCGGGATCGTGATCGCCTGACGGACGGTGGCGACCAGCTCCAGATAGCGCTGCTCGACATCCTCGGCGGTGGCGTCGGGATCGGTGGCCATCAAGTACACGTTCAGCTCGATGGCCGACGCCCCGGCAGCCTCCATCCGCTCGGCGTACCGCACCCAGCCACCGGCGGAGGTGCCGTTGAGGCTGGCGATGACGGGGATCTCGAGCGCTGCCGACGCCTGCTCCACCAGCTGGAGGTACTCCCCCGGCCCGGTGTTGTAGTCGTCGAGCTCGGGGAAGTAGCCACCAAGAGCTTCGGCGAAACTCCCCGACCCGAACTCAGAAAGCCGCATCAGCTCGTCGGCCTCGTGTTCGATCTGCTCTTCGAACAGCGACGGCAACACGACCGCCCCGGCTCCGGCCGACTCCAGCTGGAGCAGCGAACCCAGGTTCCCGGTGATCGGCGATGCCGACGCCACCAGCGGGTTCGCCAGCTTCATACCCAGATAGGTGGTTGAGAGATCGACACTCATGATTCGTCCTCCTCCGGGCGTGCGGTGCGTTCTATGTCCGCCAGCTGCTTGTACAGCTCCCACCGATCGTCGATGTCCTCCTGAGCCTTGATCATCAGCCTCTGGGAGGCTGCCGGATCGGTGCGCTTCAGCATCGCATACCGAGCCTCCGACGCCGCCACGTCCTTGAACGCAGTGTCTTTGCGCCGCGAGTCGAGGTGGAAGGCGTGCTTGCCCTCATCGATGAGGTCTGGCTCGAACCGGTACAGAGGCCAGTAGCCGGACTCCACCAGTTCCTTCTGGTGGCTCATCGACGTGCCCATATCGATGCCGTGGGCGATACACGTGGAGTAGGCGATGATCAGCGACGGCCCGTCGTAGGCCTCGGCCTGGGCGATGGCCTTCACCGACTGGACGTTGTTGGCACCGATGGCGATCTGCGCCACGTACACGTTGCCGTAGGCCATGGCGATCTGACCCAGGTCCTTCTTGCCGGTCTCCTTGCCGCCTGCGGCGAACTTGGCGACCGCGCCGCGGGGGGTGGCCTTGGAGGCCTGCCCGCCTGTGTTGGAGTACACCTCGGTGTCGAGCACCAGCACGTTGACGTTGCGTCCCGTGGCCAGCACGTGGTCGACGCCGGAGAACCCGATGTCGTACGCCCAGCCGTCTCCGCCGACGATCCACACCGACTTGCGAGCCAGGGTCCCGGAGATGACGGCGAGCCGGCGGGCCCGGTCGTCGTCCATGCCTTCGAGCTTGGCGTCGAGTTCGGCGATGTGGCCCCGCTGGGTGGCGATGCCCGCCTCATCGGACTGGTCGGCTTCGAGGAGCGCTGTCGCGAGGTCCTCACCGATCTCGGACGAGAGCTCGGCCACCAGTCGCCGGGCTTCGTCGATCTCGGCGTCGAGGGCGAGCCGCATCCCGAGACCGAACTCGGCGTTGTCCTCGAACAGCGAGTTGGCCCACACCGGTCCGCGGCCTTCGTCGTTGACGGTCCACGGGGTGGTGGGCAGGTTGCCGCCGAAGATCGAGGAACACCCGGTGGCGTTGGCGATGATGGCCCGGTCGCCGCCCATCTGGGTGAGCAGCTTGAGATACGGTGTCTCGCCGCACCCCGAGCATGCTCCCGAGAACTCGAACAGTGGCTCGAGCATCTGGGAGCCCTTCACCGTGTCGATGCGCACCTTGGTGCGGTCGGGTTCGGGGATGTCCAGGAAGAAGTCGAA
>JABDIW010000080.1 GCA_013003515.1 Acidimicrobiia bacterium | reverse complement strand
CCGCCTTCGTCACCGACGCCGGCTTCACCGACATCCCCGAGATCGGTCGACAGGACAGGCCGTCTCTGTACGACAGCTCGGTGGACCGATCCGAGCCCCTGGTGCCACCCGAGCGCCGGCTCGGCCTGGCCGACGATGTCGACGAGCTATCGGCCGCGGTCGAGGCGCTCGACGTGGAAGCCGTGGCGGTGTCCCTCCTGTACTCATATCGAGACCCGGCCCGCGAGGACGCTGTCGGCGAAGCGATCGCCCGCCGGGTTCCGCACGCCGCGGTCTCGGTGTCCGGGAGGGTGGTCGGGGAGTTCCGTGAGTACGAACGGGCATCGACAACCATCCTCAACGCCTACCTGGCGCCAGAGATGGACGCCTACCTCGAGCGTCTCGAGGACCGGGTGAGACAGGGCGGTATCGACGCCGACATCGCGGTCATGCGGTCCTCCGGCGGGCTGATGAGCCCTGGCGACGCCGGCGCTCTCCCCGCCGCCGCTCTGCTCTCGGGTCCCGCCGGCGGAGTGGTGGCTGCGTCGCGGCTTGGCCAGGCGCTGGGCATCGATCGTTTGATCTCGTTCGACATGGGTGGCACATCCACCGATGTCTGCCGTATCACCGGTGGAGAGCCGGTGGTGTCCTACGAGCGGGCCATCGACGGGTACCCGTGCCGCATGCCGGCAGTCGCCGTCCACACCGTGGGTGCGGGCGGCGGATCCATCGGCTGGGTCGATGACGGTGGTGCGCTGCGAGTCGGCCCTCAGTCCGCCGGTGCCCACCCCGGGCCCGCCTCCTATGGCCGGGGAGGGACTGCGCCCGCCGTCACCGACGCCAATCTCACCTTGGGCCGTCTCGACGCCGACATCGAACTCGCCGGCGGCCTCCGGCTCGATGCCGGCCTCGCTGCCGATTCTCTTCTCTCGGTCGGCTCCCAGATCGGCCTCGACGTCCTCGACACCGCCCGGGGGATGGTTGCCATCGTCGAAGAGCACATGGCCGCCGCCATCCGCCACATCACCATCGAGGAAGGAGCCGACCCCCGCGATCACGCCCTGGTCGCGTTCGGGGGAGCGGGTGGGCTCCACGCCTCGGCGTTGGCCAAGGCACTCGGCATGGCCACGGTGATCGTCCCCGCCCACGCCGGGGTGTTCTCCGCTCTCGGATTGCTGCTCTCCCCACCCCGGACCGACACCGCGCTCTCCACGCTGTTGACGTCCGGTGAAGGTCTTGCCGCAGCCGTTGCCGATCGGATGGCGGAGGCGCGCCGGGAGAGCGGCCCCGATGCCACCATCGAGGCATCGGTCGATGTGCAGTACGTGGGCCAGTCCCATGAGATGACCGTTCCCGTGGATGGGTCGGACTCGTGGGACGACGTCTGCGATCGTTTCCACGTCGCTCACCGCCGGCGCAACGGGTTCGCCCGACCGGACGACGCGGTGGAAGTGGTGACGGTGCGAGCCGTGGCGACCGGTGCCCCCGCCCTGCGCTGGGATGACCTGGTGCCCCCGGTGCCTGACGGAGAGGCCCGCACCGGCAGCCGTTCCATCGTCCTGTCGGGTGGCATGGTCGATGCCGGCGTGTGGCGCCGCGAGGGTCTTGCACCGGGCGACCAGATATCGGGGCCGGCGATCGTCACCGAGGCCGAGGCAACGACACTGTTGCTGCCCGGAGACCGTGCCACCGTGGATGGATCTGGCGCTCTGGTGGTGGAGTGGTGAGCGTCGACCCCATCACCCTCGAGGTCGCCCGGAACCGGCTCGCCGGGATCGCCGAGGAGATGGGCATCGTCCTGCGCCGCACCGCCTACTCACCCAACATCAAGGAACGCGCCGACTGCTCGGCGGCTCTGTTCATGCCAAACGGTGAGATGCTCGCCCAGGCCGAGCACATCCCGGTGCACCTGGGTTCGATGCCGGCCTCGGTACGGGCCGTCCTCGAGGTCTTCGGCAACGATCACGAGCCGGGTTTGCAGTACGCGGTGAACGACCCCTTCCATGGCGGTACCCACCTCAACGACCTGACACTGGTGCGACCGGTCCACGTCGATGGAGCCCTGGTGGCGTGGGTGGCGAACCGAGCTCACCACGCCGATGTGGGTGGCGAGGCCCCGGGCTCGATGCCCGCCCATGCGGTGACGGTCGACCAGGAGGGTCATCGGGTACCGCCCACCGTCGCCATCCGGGGCGGCGCCTGGGTGGAGGAGTTCCTCGGGCCGATGCTCGCCGCAACCCGGACCCCCGATGAGCGCAGCGGCGACCTCTCGGCGCAGCTCGGCGCCAACGAGGCGGCCGCACAGCGGGTCGAGGAAGCGGTGGCGGCAACCGGGTGCGACCGCTTCGGCGAGGTGGCGACGGCGCTCCTCGACTACGGCCAACGCCGGATGGAAGCCGCCCTCATGGCCATGCCGGATGGCACCTACCGGTTCAGCGACGTCATGGAATGGGGCGACGACGACGTTCCGATCTCTGTCGCAGTCGACATCGACCGGGGAGAGCTGTCGGCCGACTTCACGGGATCGGCGCCCCAGATCGCAGGGAACATCAACGCAGTCGAGGCGGTCACGGCATCCTGTCTGCTGTATGCGGTGCGGGTCGCCGCCGATCCGACCATCCCGGCCAACGGCGGTTGTTCCCGGCCGCTCCACCTCCAGGCACCTCTCGGGTCCATCGTCAACGCCGAGGCTCCTGCGGCGGTCGCCGCAGGCAACGTCGAGACCTCACAGCGGATCGCCGACGTGCTCCTCGGGGCCCTTGCCGAGGCAGCACCGGAGCGGGTTCCCGCCGCCGGTCAGGGGACCATGAACAACGTCCTCATCGGTGGCGACGGCTTCGCCTATTACGAGACCCTGGCGGGTGGCCAGGGTGGCCGTCCCGACAAGCCGGGTCAGTCCGGCATCCACACCGGGATGACCAACACCAAGAACACGCCCATCGAGTCGCTGGAGAGCCACTACCCGTTCCGGGTCCTTCGCTACGGGCTGCGGCGCGGCTCTGGAGGCGCAGGGTTGCACCCGGGTGGCGAGGGCATCGAGCGCGAACTCGAGTTCCTCGCCCCGGCCACCGTGTCGATCATCGGTGAGCGGCGCCGCAACCGACCCTGGGGACTGGCGGGTGGCGAACCGGGTGCCGTTGGTGAGGACTGGCTCATCAATCCTGGTGCCGAACCCGAGCGGCTCCCGGGGAAGGCGACGTTCGACGTCGAGCCAGGCGACCGGTTGCTGGTGAGGACCCCGGGCGGGGGAGGCTGGGGCCCGGCCGGCTGAAGACGCAGCTACTCGACCGGCCGGTTGATGGCTCGTTCGAAGACGTGGAGACCGGACAGCTTGCAGCCGACCCGCCGGAATGCCTGAGTGAGCCAGTCGACGTCGACGAGTTTCGCCTCGAGACGCTCCACCGGGTGATCGGAGGCGGCGTCCACCAGGGATCGCGCCAGGTCGTAGGCGTCGTCGGGCGAGGTCTCGACCCAGCGCACTTCGAACGTGTCGTTGCTGACGCCGCCGATCGCCCATCCGGGGCGTCCGGTGAGGAACTCGCTCGCTCGCGCCGACTCCCGGAGGTCGTCGACCTCGAGGGCCCGCCATCGCCATCCCCGTGGGGGAAACAGACCGCGAGCGGCTCGTGCCAGCGGACTGCGTTGCCACGACATGAAGGCGGGATCGGCCTCGGCCCCGGGAGCAGGGCGGAGACGTTCGGCGCCACGTACCCGCTGGCCACCGTTCCCCTCGGGGACCGGGGAGGAGTCACCCACCCCGCGCTCGGCCATCATCCAGTCGCTGACCTTGCGGAAACCGAGGCGCTCGACGTGGCCGATCGAGGCGGAGTTCCAGCCCTCGATGACCAGCCGGGCCACGGTCGCTCCGCGGTCCCGCGCCCACTCGATGGCCTCGTCGACGAGCTGGTGGGCCATTCCCTGGCGCCGGTGCTCCTGGTGCACCCGGGTCGCCTGGACCCAGGCTTCGGTGCTGCTGAGCATCGAGATCCGGGTCAGCCCGATCGCGATGTCCTCGGTGTCGACGGCCACCAGCATGGTGCCGGCGGGGTCGGCCATCCACTCGTCCCAATTGCGCATCACGTAGTCGCCCCACGAGAACGTGTGGCGGGTCAGGTCACGGATCGCGGCCCGGTCGGCTTCGGTGGCGGGTCTCGTCAGGAAGGGCACCCGGCGAGCCTATTGAGGCTCAGGGAGCGATGCCCACCCAGACGCTGGGCTTCGGAGCCTGCTCGAATCCGAACCCGCCCTCCTGCCAGCCGGCCATCACGATGGCGTCGGGGCCGAGAGCCAGGCTGTTCGGGTAGAAGTTCTGCCCGAACGCTGCTGCCGTGTCCATCTCGACCCAGTCGGTGCCGTTGGCAGAAACGAGGATCCGCGGACCGGTCTCCTCGAAGGGCTCGACCGGCATGGACTCCTCGAAGCTCATGTAGACCTGCTCCCAGGCCAGGTTCACCTCGTCGGCTGTGAAGGTCGTTGTCTCGCCGCTCTCCGGATCGGTGAAGGTGACGTCTCCACGGTTCGAGTACGTGACCTCGTCGCCATAGAGCGTGTACAGCTCGTCACCGGTTGCCGAGTCATAGACGGTGAACGTGCCGTCCTGATACATCTCGACCTGGATCGTGCCGTTGTCCAGGATGGCCGGAGGCAGCTCGTTGATGCCGCCCGATCCCGAGCCGCGGGCGATGAGTGCGAATCCGGCTGGTCCAGCCGCGATCCTCTCGATGTAGTCGGCCTGGAGCGCCTCGTCTGTCGTGACCTCCCACGTGAGCCCGTCGCTGGACGTGAACACGGCTCCAGATCCTGCGCTCGTCCCGACGGCGAGATAGGTGCTCCCGTACGCCGTGACGTCATTCACCTGGGACCCACGGGGAAGCTCGATGCGCTCCCACTTCTCGCCCGTCTCCGAGTAGTACAGGCCTTGGCCAAACCGCTGCCACACCGATGCGACGAACCCTGACTCGCCGGCGGCGATGCGACCGATGCCAGAGTCGGCACCGAATCCCTCGACCGCGGTGCCCTCTGTCCAGGTCTCCCCGTCTTCGGAGGTCCACACCAGAGCACGGTTCGACCAGATGACGTCGGCGAGTGCGGGATCGAGGCCGATCTCGGAGAACGGGAACGACTCCTGGCTCTGGCCTTCTTCGCCGTAGACGATGAGGGCCGGGTCGTCGGGGTTGGACCTGTCGATGTCCCATCCCCACCACAACGACACATCGTCGGGCAGTGAGTCTTCGAAGAACCGCTGCGGATCGCCGATGTCGGCCCACTGGCTGCCGACGGCGATGAACTTGCCGTTTGCCGCTGACACGTTGTAGACGTCGGTGTACCACTGCACGTTGATGCCGGCGATCTCCTCCTGCTCGACAGCCGACAACTGGCTCTCGGTCCAGGCGAAGCCGTCTTCGGACGTCCACACCATCGCCTGGTTCCCGCCGCCGAAGTTGTCGTAGATGGTGCCGACCGCGATGTAGCCGAAGTCACCGGTCTGGAGCCCGGCGATCCACCCGTTGTTGGAGTCCATCGGTGCCTGGATCTGCTCCCAGGCCAGGCCATCCTCGGAGACGAAGGCCAGAGAGCGGCCGTTCTGCCAGTCGTTGCCGAGGGCTACGAACCCGCTGGCTCCGTAGGCGATCTGGCTGATGTCGCCGTCCTGGGCGCCGAGGGGAATCCTGGTCCACTCGAGATCGGCGAGCGTGGCCGGGTCGGCGAGACTGGTGACGATGGTCGAATCGGTGGTGCCGTTCACGGTGGTTCCGGCGGTGGTGCCACCCTCCGGGTCTTCGTTGCCGCCTGTGAGTGCCTGGTAGCCGAGACCGACTCCCCCGACGACCACGATGACCGCAGCGGCTCCGGCAAGCGCAGCCATGCCACGCCGGGCCCAGCCCCTCGACTTGGTGCTGTCGAGGCGGGACAGCGGCACGGCAAGTCCGTTGGCGTCGGCGAGCAGCGCACCCGGAATGACCCGGGAGGCTTCGGCGGTGTCGATCGACATCGCAGCGGCAACAGCTTCCGTCGCACGGACGTCGCGTGACACGACCGCCTGTGCGGTGGTGCCCAGAGCGGCTGCAGATGCCGCGGCGTCCCACCCCATGTAGTGGCGGGCGACGAGGACGGCTCGTTGCTCCGTCGGCAGCCCCCGCAGGGTGGAGATGATGTCGGCGTTGGTCTCATCGGTCTCCCACTCGAGGCGGAACCCGGACACGCCTCGGCCACTCTTGCCCTGTCGTTTGCGCGCCCACTCGTACCCGGCGTGGAACACCTTGGTGCGGGGGTCGTCGAGTTTCGAAGTGCGGCGCCAGGTGGTGAAGGCGTTGCCGAGGGAGCGGTCGACGGCTTCGGTGGCGAGGTCGCGGTCTGCCAGCGTGAGGGCCAGGGCCCGGTACAGCTCGTCGCGGTGGGCTTCGTAGAAGGCGTCGTAGCCGGTGGTCACCGGCCCAGAGGTCGTGGCGATGGTCGGCAGAGCCTCGGCCAGGTGCGGGGGAGTCGTCGACGGTGCCGGTGGCAGGAGACCGGACTCGTCCTGGAGAGCAGCGCGAAGCCGTTCCTCGATTGCCGGATCGATCTGGTCTGTCATTCGGTCGTCTCCCTGTCGAGCAGCTCATTGAGGTGTCCGACCGCCCTGTGCAGGCGGCTCTTCACCGTGCCCGGCGGCACCTCGAGTGCCGCCGCGATGTCGTTGATGGACCAGTCGAGGAGATATCGCATCACGATGACCTCGCGATGGTTGACCGATAACTCGTGGAGTGCCGCCGCGATGGCCGGATCGGCCACCTCGTCGTCGACATAGGGTCGGTCGACGTTCTGCCCGATCGTCTCCCGTGTCGCCTTGCGCAACCGCGAGGTCGCCCAGTTGAGGCCGACC
>JABDIW010000069.1 GCA_013003515.1 Acidimicrobiia bacterium | reverse complement strand
GGACGAGCTGTTCGCCGCCTCCGGGTTCGATTATCCGGAGGCCACGTTGGTTCTGTTCACGGGATCGACGCAGTCGAGTTGTGGGGGCGCCACCGCCCAGATCGGCCCTCACTACTGCCCCGTGGATGAAACCGTGTACCTCGATCTCGACTTCTTCCGCGACCTCAGCACCCGCTTTGGCGCTTCGGGGGACTTTGCGGCGGCCTATGTGATCGGTCACGAAGTCGCCCACCACGTCCAGAACGTCACCCAGGTGATGGACGAGGTTCGGCGCCTGCAACAGGCAAACCCCAATGACCGCAATCCCCTGTCGGTGAGACTCGAGCTCCAGGCCGACTGTCTTGCCGGAGTCTGGGCCCGCTCCACGTTCGAGCGCGATCTGCTCGAGACGGGAGATCTCGAAGAGGCCTTCACCGCCGCAGAGGCCGTCGGCGACGATCGCATCCAGCAGCAGGCGACCGGCACGATCAACCAGGAATCCTGGACCCACGGTTCGTCTGCCGAGCGGGTGCGTTGGTTCGAGGAGGGATTCGAGACCGGCGATCCCAACCAGTGCGATACCTTCGGATGAGCATCGCCGACCGTCTCCGCTTCGACCCTGCCAAGGGGACTGTCATTCGGCGACCGCCCGGCGCCGGCTACGGGCACTGGGTCGGCGGTCACAAGGTGTCGCACGACGGCGACGTCTTCGCCCTCTTCTATCGGGAGCGGAAACCCCTCGAGGTGGGCCGCGGAGGCCGGTGCGCAGTTGCCATCAGCGCCGATGGGCTCGCGTTCGACGATGTGTGGTCGGCGTCCAAAGAGGAGCTCAACGCATCGAGCATCGAGGTCGGCCACCCCATCCGGCACGACGATGGCGAGTGCCGGTTGTACATCTCGTACGAGATCGCCGGCACCGCGACCTGGCGCATCGACGTCTTGCGCGGTCCGACGTTCGATGCGCTCGACACGCAGGGGCGCCGCACCGTCCTCAACCCCGGGGACTATCGACTCCCGTGGATCAAGGATCCGGTGGTGTACCGCCGCGACGACGGGTATCGGTTGTTCGCCGCAGTGCCACCGCGGGCCGAGCCGACGGACAGTGGCCCGGTGCGGATCGCCGGTGCCCTCGATGCGACCGTGGTCGCCGACTCGGACGATGGCCTGGTCTTCCCGCAGATCGAGTACGTGTTCGAACCGCCACGCGGGACCAGCTGGCACGGCAACCGGGCGCGCATCAACTCGGTGTTCGAGGTGGATGGGCAATGGGTGGCCACCTTCGACGGCGGCCGGACGTTCTACGACAACTACGAGGAGTGGGCCGGGATCGCCGTCTCGGACGACGGCGTCCACTTCACCAGGGTCGCGATGGACGATCCCTGGGTCACATCACCACACGGGAGCGTCCGGTATGTCTATGGCCTGGTCCACGGTGGTGCCGTCTACTTTTACTTCGAATACACCACCGAAGACGGGTCACACGAGCTGCGGGTGTCCCGAGTAGCTCTCTGACGATCAGTCGAAGAGGGTGCCCTGGGCATCCGGCCGCACGAAGCGGCGCAGTCCGTTCCACACCAGATGGTCCATGAAGACCCACGAGCGGCGGTGAATGGCCGACGGCCCCATCGTCGCCAGCGCACTGCGATGAATCGGGGACGGATACCCCTTGTTCTCGTCGAAGTCGTACCACGGATAGCTCGTCGATTCCGCTCGCATGATCCGATCGCGGGTGACTTTGGCGACGATGGACGCCGCCGCGATCGAGAGGCAGGTGGCATCTCCTTTCACGACGGTTGTCGTGTTCCCGCGTCCGACGAAGTCCCAGTTGCCGTCGAGAAGCACCCGGTCCGGTTCGACCCCGAGCCCGGCGAGAGCCCTGTCTGCGGCGAGCCGCTGGGCGTCTGCCATCCCGAGGGCATCGCACTCCTCGTGACTGGCGTGTCCCACGGACCAGGCGTCAGACCAGTTGGTGACTCGTTCGTACAGAGACTCCCGCTCGTCCTCGGTCAGCATCTTCGAGTCGCGCACCTTGTAGATGCGACGCTCGCGAGGGATCACCAACGCACCCACTGTCAGCGGGCCGGCCCAGGCGCCACGCCCGACCTCATCGAGGCCGACGACGACATCGGCACCGGTCTCCCAGAGCTCCTGTTCCATGCTCCGGCCCGGGCTCTGCCTCCGCAGAGCACGCCTGAGTTTTGGCACGACGGTGGTCATGCACCGAGAGTACCGGCCCCCATCCAATCAGCCGTCTATCAGTTGAGGCTCGGGTCGGGCGGAATGAACCTGCTCAACTGTGGCGCCGTGCCGGCTCGTTCCAGAGCGATGCGGTACAAATCCTCGGGTGTGGGCGTGAAGAGGTCTGCGGCCGATGCCTCTGCCACCACCCATCCGTCCTCGGCGACCTCCGCGTCGAGCTGACCCGCCGACCAGCCGGA